>JASLXL010000064.1 GCA_030740335.1 SAR202 cluster bacterium
CAACGCATCCATTTTCCTGCCATACTCCGTGGTCAGCGGATAGTCATCCAGTCGCCCCTTGTAATTGTACGGCTCATAGCTGATGACGTAGCGGTACAACAGGCATTGGTTGATCATGCTGCGATCATTGAAGCCGGTCACCGCTGTCATGAAAAGGCCCTCCGGTAGCATATAGCGCGAAAGTGGGATGTGCTCCTTGCTCTGGCTGCGATGATACGACAGGTGATAAACGTCCATCTCCCAGTCGTAGCACCCTTCGCCCGCATAGAGGAACTGGGAATTCACCGGCTGCGAGAGCTGCTGGAAACGGCGGATGAACAGCCGGTCGTTGGCGTAAACTGGCGCGGCATGGCGGTGGCCGTGGGTAGAGTCAAAGCACAGCAGTGCTGGTTCGTGATGCTGACTTTCGTCAAAGAGAATGCCCGCTGCACCTAACTCCAGAATTTTCTTGAACTCCTCGGTGCATACGTTCAGGTATTCTTCACTGAGGAAGCACATTGGAACGAGTCGCTTCGTATTGATGTCCAACAGCTGCGTCGCTGTTTGGTACTGGTAACCGCCGAACACGTGGTGGTCGCCATAAGGATCCTTGATGGCAAGTCGAATCAGGTCCTCTCGAAATCTCTCCGTCGCTCGGTCAGCCCAGGTGAATTTGGTAAAGAGCACCACCATCACTCCCATAGCATGGATCTTGGCGATGGCGTCCTTGAGTTCCTCAAAGGTACCCAATCGCGGGTCTGGATCGTGGGAGGGGTAGCCTTGGTCTTGTCCGCCGTGATTCCAGCCCACGAGCTGGATTGCTTTGACGCTGTGGCGTCTGCAATCCTCACCGATCTTGGGTAAATCGCGAAAGGAGATGCGTAGTTCGTCTTCGGGTGAGTTGATGTGAATCTGCTGCCAGGCGTGCGGTTCTCGAGCCCAGGAGGGCACCGTTGGTGGCTTCATCCACGAGCTTCGCCATTTTTTGTAGATGTCGACACCTCTATGCCATGTGCCCTGAAACGGTTCGAGAGCAATTGGCGTCAAGCCGCGAGTCTCTCCCGGCTGAATGTATGGGACATGAACCGCCGCAAAGCGTGTGGCAACCTCTCGTCCTCCGACAATCAACTCCTCACCTATACGGCTGTCAATCGAACTGCCGTAGCCCTGGCGTAGTTCGGTATGCCAGGCCACCACTTCAGTAGCGGACGTACGAACACCGACATACAATCCCTGCTTCGCGCCGCGCAATAGGATGTATGGGGCCATCGGCGCACCGCAGGACTGATTGGCAGGTGCAAACTGTGTCGGGTGGTCTACACCCCAGTAGCCGCGCAAGCTCTGATAGTTGGGCCACATTGCCCACTGCTGCGCGCTGGCATAGTGGTAGGAAAAAGCCTCGAACCATTCCTCGTCTTCCGGATGCTGCACGTCGCCAAGGTAAGGACAGTAGACGTTCTCAATCACGTACCGCGATCGGTTTTCAACGGTAAGGACAAAGACGGCCTGGGTCGCCGACAGGGTGACTACGAGTTTCACGGTAATGGGCAGTACGCCATTATGCTCAGACATGACACTATCCCACACCAGCGTCGCCTCGCGTTTGTCTTTCGTAACCGTTAGCGACGTCAGGCTCTGTTTCTCACCGTGCACCACGTTGTTACGCCGACCCTTAGCATTCCAGTCGCCGGTATCCCGTTGCGGGACCAGGAGACGGAACGAGAGTCCCAGATGTTCGCGGTCAAGGATGGCCCAGTCTGTGGCGACGGCGTTCAACCCTACCAACGCACCGGTCCTATGATTGAATGTCAGACGAAGGACATCGTTTTCCAGCGCAAATGTTTTCACGATTCGTACATCCCCCTTCTCAACTTACAGTCTCAATTCCTAGCAGGGTAGGAGTAGACCTAGCTACAGAAACGCTCGTCTTTTCGCGGGAAACGCCATTTGATCTGAGAGCCCTCCACGTTCCGGCCTCTGCAATTGACTCTCGCAGTATATGTATCGTTCTCGAACATGTCCTGGACGAGGCTACTGGGCTAACAGGTGAATAGCGAGGATGCTATTAAGGCTAATAAGGCTGTTGTGAGATAGAGGGAGATATCTCTATGCCCCCGTTGTATCTAATCCCCCATGGGACGCCTAGCCGTTGGGTTGTATATGGAGGGAGGAGGTTACAGAGTCAGGATGTATATGAGGTCAGAGACCATTGAGCTCGATATAGTTGACGGTCTGTTCGGGATCTAGGGCACGAGTGGTATTGCCTACTCGGATAAAGAACTCCCTTCCCCTCTGGCCGTCCAAGAATGTGGGCTCTGATGACTTGGATGTCTTGACCACACAAATTGTCTTCCCGTCCATATCTGTGATCAGTCCGGCGTTTCTTGTCCGCAACACCGATGGGTATTCCCTCAGTGGATGATACCGCGTTTCGCGATCGGCCAGACCGTCTCTATCCCTTCTCCTTGCGTGCCGTAGACGACTTCACCCAGGGAGGTGACCAGGCTCGCGTAGTTGGGAATGACGGTGATGCGCTCGCCGACCTTGGGTTTGGGATGACACGAACTCACATCTGTGTGTCCGTGTTCCTCGGACATACCGTAAACAGTGGCCTCGGGATACTCGACGATGTGCCCCATTCCGATGCCCAGGTCGGCCCCCATGTTGCTGAACGTCTTGCGGCCAGCATCGAAAATGGCCCGGTCCTCCGTGGGGCGACTTACAATAGTGCATCGCACAGTGAGAGCGCACTGTTCAAGCGTGGCAGGACTCTGGAGTACCTTCATGCGGTCGTAGTAGACGTACATTCCCGGGCGGGTCTCGGTAATGCCATAGGGCCACTCGTCCCGCAAGATGTAGACGGTGGCGTGGGCACTCACGATTTGCGCATTCAGGCCACCTGCAACAAGCAGGTCGAGGGTCTCCCGAAAAAACGCATCCACTGCTTGGTTGTACCCCTCTTCCGGGAACCCTCCCTTGTATGTCATTATTCCGCAGAACTCCACGGCGGGTAGACGCGATATGATCTGGGCCAAGGCCAGTGCGGCCTGGGTTGTGGTCACCCCAGTGCGCTGACCTCCTGTGTCGCACTCAACGACAAGGCCGATCGTAGAGCCGTATCCTGCTGCCGCCTCGGATATGCCACGTGCGACGATCTCAGAATCAATGGCGACGGCGATGCTTGTCCTTGCCGCCAGCCTGGCCAAGCGGTCCAGCTTGCCGTGGCCAACGATGTTGAAACACAGGAGGATGTCGTCGATTCCCGAGGCAACCATCGTCTCCGCCTCGGCAAGCGTCTGGCATGTGACGCCTTGTGCTCCGGCCTTCAGTTGCATATGGGCGATGGCGGGGATCTTGTGGGTCTTGATGTGGGGCCGGCAGCGAATCTTGCGTTCATCCAGGAATGCCTGCATGCGTCTTATGTTGTCTTCCAGAATGTCCAGGTCCACGGTCAGTGCCGGTGTGTCCAGATCGTTCACATGCATTAGCTCACATCCCTGACTAAGCTCAAGAACTGACTCGCGACCATGTCATTGTCCATCCTTCGATGGTCCCTCTGTTGCACCCTGAGGTGTCGGAAGACGAGCGTAGCGTCTTTGAACAGGACGATCGGGCTGCTTCATCTCCGATCGGGGTGACAAAACGATACCACCATAGTCATGACTATCCCAGACACGCCTGAGTCCTAACCTTTCAGGCTCCTCACCACCTCGCATGACCTTGCCTCTGGGAGCAGTATAGGCTAGGGGGAAAAGGGAGCTAGGGCGACCACGAAGGCGCCCCATCACTACCTGGGCTGTCGGTGAGTCTGGTCTGACCTGTGCCGTCCGCCGTCACGACCGGAACTGAAGACAATTTTGGAACTATCTGGCGACCAAGAAGACCACTGGTCCGCCTCAGGATTGTTTGTCAGTCGTGTCTGGTCGGAGCCCCGGGCGTGGGTGTGGGGGTTGGGGTAGGAGGCACAGGCTTTGAATGCCGAACCTGTTGCCGTGAATTACTTTGGACTCCCAATATTAAATTTCATGTGGGGTGATTACCACAATCGGTATATGGCGTGAAGTTGCTCTCATATAATTATCATAGCCTCCATATGTAGCAACTGCTTTTCCCCACATCTCCTCGTACCCAGGGTCAGTTGTGTCTATTATGGAAGCTTTAGCTTGTTTGACTTTAGCCCCAATTCTAATCTGCACTGCGGGGTTCTGCAGAATGTTAGTCAACCAAGCCGGATGAACTGGGCTACCTCCGAAGGATGCAACCAGAATGTATTTTGCCCCATAAGGAATCGCGGTTAGAGGAACACTCCGTTTCTTTCCGGATTTCCTGCCCGTCGTTGTCAGTAATGAAAACCTTACTGTGCCAAGTTGTTTTCCGACTCTACCTCTCGAAATACGATAGATGTACCCATGAATCTTCGAGACAATCCTAATTAAATTGAATTTACCTCTCATTACTCTCCATGCCATTGGTAAACGACTCGACCACAAACGAAGCCTGTAGTATGGCAATTTGAGACAATGCTACCCAGAATTTATAAACACTTCTCTAAACCCCCCAGAAGGCAATACCCCAATAACCAATGTCTTTAAGGATGGCTGTGTATCTGGAGGATATAGTGGAGCTGAGGGGATTTGAACCCCTGACCCCCTCCTTGCAAAGCGCAGTCGTACCTAACCCCCATGGGACTCCTAGCCCTTAAGTTTTCCACCCACCACCCCGCATAACCCTGCCTCTGGGGACAGTATAGGTTAAGGGGCAAGGGGGTAGGGGAGTGACCGAACAATGTAGCTTGCGTTTGCTAACATATTGCTAACGTACTCGGCAACACGTCGTAACACCATTCAGCATGTTAGATACGGTAGGGAGAGATACTGACGAACCACACGTTCTAAGCCCGTACTCAAATGTATAGAACAACACCCGGTGCTACGTTCTTCGGAACCGAGGGTCGTGGGTTCGAATCCCTCCGGGCGCGCCACCTTTCCACCGCATAACGAAGGCGTCCACGGGTTATAGCCCGGGACGCCTTCGTTATGCGTAACGTCCGTTTTGGTCACGAAATGGTCACGGATTCCCTGCGACCGCATCACTGAGCGCGATATTGCATATGGCCAGAGTCGTATGGTAGTTTGACTGGACAACTTAATACCCGTCTCGAGCGGTAGGCGAGGCCCTCAGGCCAGCGACCCTACCCGGCAACCTTAACTCTAAAGGTGCCCTGAGGAAACGACGAGGTCCGTCAAGGACAAAGGGTCCGGCAAGCTCTCCGTACTTCGGAGGGCTTTTTTTATTGCCTCTCGTCTACCTGCTCTACGGCGGCAGAAAGGAGGTGATTAGATTTGCCGAACGTGCGCAACTTGCAGGAATTAGAGGAGTACTCGCGTCAGATCGCAAAAGGGTTAGACACGTTGGAGTTGGTGTCGCTAGAAGAGCTAGTGAGGCGGACGGGCTGGGATCATGCCAAGAATATCGGCGCCATTATGGTGTCGTCACCACCACGTACCAAGAAGGGGAATTCAATTTGCCAAAACGATTGACGATGCAGGAATTCGATTCACTTTTACAGGGACTTTTCAAAGAGTACGGCATATCGGGGTATCGCCCGGGAAAGTGGGCGGAGGAGGAGTTAGACACGTGGGAGACGGACTCGGATCCTATGACGACTATCGGCGCTATTATGGTTCCGTCACCCCCGGCTACGACCCGGAAGTCTAGCCGTAGCCGGAGAAGGAAGTCCAAGTCCCGCGCTATAGACGACTAGGCGTGAGGCAGGTCAGCTGGGGCGCGCTAGTAGCTTTGAAGGAGCTGCCAGCGCGCCCCTTTTTGTCTCCCAATGTCTGGCACGGGTAGCCGTCGCTACCGCTATTATTCTTCCGCAGAGCCGCAGCACAAGCGCCGGCGGCAGCCCGGTTGCGTCCAGGGCGTCGCGTCCGTACACTGCGGCCACGTACACCCTCATGAGGAACGCCATGACCGCGAGAGATGCCCAGCACATCGGGTCCGACCGGCAGCTGTTCGTAGACGAGCACTGGATCGC
>JASLXL010000065.1 GCA_030740335.1 SAR202 cluster bacterium
ACCATCCCCAGAACCACCTGCTGGGGACCGAGGCCAACGGCGTCAAATTCGGCTACGGCATCGGCCTGGCCAAGATGCGGCTTGACGGTTTCGTATCCATCGACGGTTACGAACCCGGCGGTACCCTGACCACCAAGCCGCTGGTCTTCGAAGGCGACCGTGTCACCGTCAACGCCCGCGCCCCGGAGAAGGCCCACAGAGACGTGCGCAACACACCCACACCTTACGGCACCCTGAAGGTAGAGCTTTTGAGCGATAAGGAAGACGTCTTCGCCGGCTATTCGGTCGACGACTGCGACCCCTTCGTCGGCGACAACCTACGCCACACAGTCACCTGGAACGGCAACGGCGACCTGGGTCGCCTATCGGGCCGACCAGTCCGCGCTCGCTTCCACCTCCGAAACGCTGCCCTCTACTCGTTCCACTTCCGCGGCGAAAACGAGCCACGAGGCATGGCCAACCCCGGCGAGCCCGGCAGCCGCGGCTGGCCCTAGCTAGTACCAGCCCCGCCTAAGCCCCTTCCCCCTCCATGACCCTGCCTCTGGGGCAGTATAGGCTAGGGGGCAAGGACGTAGGGGGCTCAGGCGAGGCTGGCAACCGCGGCGGGACGACCTAGTGATCCCTCTGACGGCAAGGGTGCGTCAGGGTGATGGGTTCCGGAAGGCCCACCACCATTGTGGACACCGCGACCCCGTTTACTATTGACGTCTTGGCGTTATTGGAACGCCCGGAAAGCACTACCTACTAGCCAAGCTTGGCCAGCCGGGTCTCACATCGAGTGATTTGCTTCTCCCAATCGCCACCCCAGCCCTGCGCCAGCCACGGAGTGTCCTAGGAGGACACCACCCACTCACCAATCCGGGGCGTCGCTCTCACTCGCGATTCACCGATTGTAGGATTCCTCGCATGTGACCCACACAGTAGGCTATATACTCCCTACCAGCCGGACCATCCGTCGACAGCCGCATAATGTGGTCGTAGTCGATCACGCCTTCGTACCCTGTGTCCTGGAGGGCCTTTGCGACCCGATACATGCTCAGGTCCCCCTCGTCGGGCATCACCTCTTCGTAGCCTTTCCCGTTCGGAATAGTCCCCCGCACGTTTCGGAAGTGCACGTGGAAGAGCTTGCCCTGCACGCCGAAACGCCTGATGCCCTCAAAGATGTCCTCGCCGGACTCGTACCTCGTGCCCACGCAGAATGTCATCCCGCTGTTGGACGACGGGACCTCCGAAAACAACCGCTCGAAGGAGGCGAAGTCGTACAGAACCTGAGGAACCCCGTCGACGCTCGGCACTGGCGGATCGTTGCCGTGCATCGCGATTTTGACCCCAGCTTTTTCTGCCACTGGCACAACGTTCCGGTATATGTCCAGCGTCCTCTCCCACAGTTCTCCGCGCGTGGGTGCTCCAGGCGTCTGAGGCTGGTTTAGGACTCCAGCGAGTTCCACCTTGAGGTGGCGATAGCCGCCCCTGCCCTTCACGTACGAGTGGGTCTCGCCGCGTGACCCGGCTAGTTGCGACGCCTGGAAGGCCTGGATACCCATCAGGGGGATGTCCAGATCGCCACACAGATCCGCATTGACCTGCCCGTTTTCGATTTCCCGCTCCGAGCCCGGCCTGCCGAGGAACGTTTTCTCGTAGTGGCGGTTCAGACTGTTGGCGCGCTCGATTTTCAGACCAACATCGTCGAGCCTAGTCACCACCTCTTCCAATGCTTCGCGGGTGGCCCGGCCCCCAGACTCCTCGTAGTCTCGTACCATGTCCAGCGTGATATCGACGTAGTCAACACCGATCTGCTTGAGGAACCGGAGGTCGTCGGGACGTTCGATCCAATCGGGGCTTATTCGTGTACCGATCTTCATCATCTGGCTCTCCTAGTGCCTGTTTTGGCCTGTATCGTCCAATCCCAGAGAATACCTCTCCGTACTATGGTATAGGGGTTGCTGGTGTTAGGGCATCACAACCCGTATTGGCCAGTCCCTGATAGTTCGTGACCAAGATTCGTGGGTCACGACGGCAACACCCCCTCCTCTCCTTGCCCCCTAGGCGATACTGCCCCCAGAGGCAGGGTTATGCTGGGTGCAAGTTGAAGCATCCAGCGGAGGTGATTGATGACAAAGACAGTGTGTTCGCAGGTCGATCCGTTCTATTTTCATTATCCGGCGGGTGCCACCATTTTTGATCGGAGGCTTCGCAGTGGTTAGACTGAGCCAAAACGATATCGAAGAGTTGCTTCGTCGTCCCATAATCTCCGTCGTCTCGACCATCCGCCCCGACGGCACCCCACACATCACGCCTGTATGGCATCTGGTCGACGACGGGGACGTGGTCATCGCTATCGAAGACTCGTCGGTAAAGGCCCGAAACGTCCGCGCCAATCCTAAAGCTGCTCTCTGTGTCGTGACGGACCAGACGCCCCAGAGATGGGGTCTGTTCAGCGGCAATGCCAGGCTATCGACCGAAGGTGTGGACGAATTCGTCCGGGATATCTCAGTCCACTACATGGGCGAGGAAGAAGGGGCACGTTACGCCGAACAGGCCGTGAGGGACATCGACTTTGTCCTTCCGCGCATCACTCCGACGAGAACGTCGGGTTCAGACGGGGAAGAATAGTCAACCGCCTTTTTGATACGTGACAGGCTTGGTCGAGAACAGCACTTCATGCCGGCAACATTGCTATCGTCACAATCAACGTCGTGGCGGGAACCCCGCCGACTCCTGTACCAGCATCTGTACCGGCGGCTCCCCCAACACCCGTTCCGAACTTAGAGGGTACCCCGACACCCACGCCAGTACCTGTACCTACTACGTCTGCCTGGGGCCTGGCGACACTTGCCGCGGCACTGCTAGTGATGACGGCCATCCTGCTCCGACGGATCTCAGGCCACAGACCCGCCACTAGACCGTAGCCCTCGGCTATACTGCCCACAGAGGCAGGGTCATGTGGAAGGGGCTAGGGCTGCAGCTCTCGATACTCAAGTTATTGTGTATGGGGGAGGTCGTATCGTTGGAACCGGCTCAAAAAGCCTAGTCCTCCATAAATACCACGGCGCTTAGTGGAGGCACACCAAAGGTACCATCTGTCTTTACGGGATCCGGGTTTTCCGGTGTTGCCAGGGTCATTGTGTTTAGGGAATCTCCTATCGTGACATGGATCTGCACATACTCATCTTGATCATCGTTTGCTACCACAACCGCTCGTTTGCCCGAAGAGTGATTGAGGAACACGGAGTAGTTTTTCAACGGCTGTTTCCCGGATGTGACCGTGGCCCCATTTGGACCTAAGAATTCGACTTCCCACAAGTAAGCGCTGTGCCGCTTTCGCAAGGCATCGACTCGCTTACCATACGCTAACGTTTTTGGAAATTCATCCAAACGACCCTTAAAGTTTCGAGGTTCGTAGCTGATGATGTATCTATAGAGCAGGGCGATATTGATTGAGTTCCGGTCGTCGTAACCGCATACCGCCATCATCATTCCCGCATCAGGGTCGATGTATCTATGGAGAGGCACGTGACCTCTACCAACGCGGAGGTAGGAGATGCTGTAATGCCTGAACTGGAGATCATATAGATCCTCCCCAGCAAACAGAAAGTCTGGGTTTTGTTTGGAGGCCGTTTGATGAAATCCTTCGGCCAGTAGTGCATCTCCGGAGAACATGTTGGAGGGAACACGGTGGTCATGGTCATGGGCGAAGCAGTAACGGTAATTTTCGCCGTGGTGATGACACTCGTCATAGAGTAAACCGTCAGCGCCCAAAGCGAGGCTCTTTCTGAATTCTGATGAAGCCGTTGTACGATATCTTGGAGAACTCATGCACATGGGTACTATCCGGCGGGTGTCAATTTCTGCCAGCGATGTCGGTGTCTGGTAACCAAATCCGGCCACCGTGTAGTAATCTCCATACGGATCTTTGGCTGCATGGGACACATATTCTCTCCGGAACTGCTCGTGGGCCATGTCGGCCCAGGTGTACTTGTTGAACAGGATAACCCGAACCCCCATATCCTGAATGGCGGATATGGCATCTCGGAGATCCTCTCTTGTTCCAAGTCTAGGCTCGATATCATGAGACGGGTTGCCTCTATCTTGTCCCCCAATGGTCCAACCTGTCAGTTGAATGGCCGTTACGCCATGTTTTGCGCAGTCTTCCCCGTACTTGATTAGGTCCTTGTACTGACACAATAGGTCGTCGACAGGCGAGTTAATATGAATCTGTTGCCAGGAATGCACTTGCTTGGCCCAATCCGGAGTTGGAGGCGGAATGAACCATTTCTTACGCCACTTTTTGTAGTGATCAGCTCCATCGGGCCAGGTTCCAACATAGGGTTGGAGAACTATAGGATGAAGCACTCCCAATTCCCCAGGTTGAAGGAATGGGAAATGTGTGGTGTAGAACTCGATTCGAACGACCTGTCCTCCTATCTCTTCTGTACGGGGTACAGTGCCTGAGCGCCACTCCTCAGACTGCTCGTATCCAGGTTTCAGTTCCCAGGTGAACATTACAAGCTGCTCGGCGCTGGTGTCATGGTACCCGGCGTAAAGCCCCTCCTCACTGGAACCTGTCAGGGCAAAGGGTGAAGTTGGGGTAGGGACTGTTTGTATTGGGTTGTTGGTAGCGAAATACCCATGGCCGGTTGGGAAATTTGGACGTAACGATTTCACTTCCATATCGCCGTGTACAACTAGGTTCATCCGATTGAGTTCAGAAGACATCGGAGGCATAGAAAAATCACCTATGTATGGCCAACTTACCGCCTCAATAACATAGGCACTTAAGTTCTCCAGTTCAGCTTTAAACGACAGCCCGTCGTCACTAATTGATATGCGTCCGGTAAAGGTAATCGGCAAGATTCCGCCGTGTTCGCTCTGGCAATCAGTCCACGTCAAGGTCACTCCCTGGCCATCTGAATCCACATGATAATCAGATAGCGTTTGGTTCTCGCCTAGCACCTGGTTGTTTTTGCGATCTGGTAATGGCACTAGCATCTTGAAAGAAAGGCCAAGTGTGCTTCGTGCTTGAATGTTCCAGCCAGTTTTCGTATTTGTTAATCTAAGCAGTGCCCCGGTCTCTTTTGAAAAGACCGCCTCAAAAGTCTTACTTTCAAGATGAATGTTTTCACACTCAGCAATCAAGGGGAGGTTCATCTTC
>JASLXL010000066.1 GCA_030740335.1 SAR202 cluster bacterium
TGCCAGGGCTGAAGCGCGGGCGAAGTGGTGGGGGTTGCGTCCGCGCAGGGCGGAGTGATTGATGTTGGCATAGAGCGCGACACTATCGGCGCCCTCGCTCCCCAGTGCTTCGGACAGGTTGACGCCCTTGTGGAGGCAGTCGAATTCGAAAATGGCGCTCCGGACGGCGCTGATTATGCAGGCCAGGGTGAAGTCGGTCTGAAGAGTGGTCGTGTCTAGCCCGAGCAGATTTTCGACCGCGGTATCGTCGGGGATTTCGACCCCTGATATCGACTTGACCATGTCGGCCAAAGTGCTGTCATACCCTGTATCTGTTCGAGACCGGCCGAGTTCGATCGTGGCCGTGACTCCCTGGTCGTCGCGAAATGTCGCGAAGGCCCAGGTCATGTGGTCTGTGACCGGTATTTCGGTGATTTCTATTCCAGGGATAAGCATGGCGGATGAGTTCGTCTATCAGGCGATTGAAACGTTGGACCATGTAGGCTATCTCAAGATTGAAGAGCGTGCCTTTGCCCGCCCTCCCACCCTCAGGTTGTTCTTGATGTGGGGGGACATCCTCCATGCCCTTGCCAGAGAGGTTCCCATCGGGACTTCCATTTCCAGAGATTAAATAGACTTTAGGTTAGCTGGCGCCAGTCGTCTTCGAGCTGCTCGAAACGACGGTAGATCTCCTGGACGACGCTGTCTGCGATGGGCATCTGATTTTCGACCATTTCGATGTTAGATCGGACGTGTGCCGGGTTGTGGCTACCGACGATTGCAACGTCTACATTGGGGTGGGCCAGAGTGAATCCCATTGTGAGCAAGTGGGGGTCGTCGGGTTCGCCGTCGATGGGTCCAAGCTCGCGCATGATTTCTGACCGCCGGTGGTATTCGTCTCCGTAGGCGTACGGGCTGCTTGTTTTGCCCCAGACACCATTGGCCACGGGCCGCTTGATGATGGTGCCCATCTCCTTCTCGCCGGCGAGAAGGAGGAGGTCCTTCGTATGTCCGTGCTGCTCGACTAGGTTGTAGCTGGTCTGTAGGGTATCGAAGTGGCCGGACTCCACTGCCCATCGAGCGGCCTCGTTGTCGCCGCTGTGTCCGATAAATCTTGTCTTGCCGGCGTCACGCGCCCTCTGGAGCGCCTCGATCACGTCGCCCTGTTCGAGCACCTCCACCGGGCATGAGTGGAGCTGGACCAAGTCTACGTGGTCCGTTTGAAGCCTATTGAGGCTGCGGTCGATGCTCTGCTCGATGGTTTCGACGCTCCAGTCCTGGCCGGTTGCGCCGCCTGTGACGTGTCCGCATTTGGTTGCCAGGAAGTATTCGTCTCTGCGGTGGGCGACGGTCTTGCCCATCATCTCCTCGGTCTCGCCGTAGCAGGCGGAGGTGTCTAGGAAATTGATGCCGCCGTCCAAGGCGGCGTTTAGGACCCGACCGGCTGCTTCGACATCGCTCTGGGAGTCGTCGTGTCTGGGGATTTCGGCGAGGCCCAGCCCAAGACGGGTGACCTCCATACCTGTTTTTCCAAGGGTTCGTTTTTCCAAGGTAGTGTTCCTTTGAATGTTGTGTAGGCTTTGTCAAGAGTGAGTAAGGGAAGAACGCTATTCGGCGGACAGAGCTTCGGCGAGCCTCTCTGCAAACACGATATCTTCACCCTCGTTCAATGTATTGACCACCGCCGTTATCGTGTCATCGCCTTTTGTACCGACCCAGATTCGAGGATTCCCCGCATCCATCTTGGTTCTTATGTCTTCCGCCGAGAAGCTGTTTATGTTTTTGTCGATTATGATGTGGAGCATGTACGGGACGTAATGAGGAATCTCCACTCGTTCGGTCCGTATTCCCGGGATTCCTCTGACTCGCTTCACAATGTTGCCGAAACGTTGCTCGTAGGTCAGAATCCGGTCTTCGTGGTTCATCGTGAACCAGTCATCGACGGCCGTCACCACGCCCACGATCTCCTGTCTGTCCACCTTCATAGCACGGCCGACCGCATGGCTCCCGTCATAGTGGAAAGCCACGAAAGACTGGGCCGCTACGGTTTCGATTAGCTCTCTGTTGCCGCATACAAATCCTGAAGAGTGGGGAGCGCCCATGTACTTGGCGCCAAATACGACCAGATCCGCCGACTGCGCGTTTTCTTGCATGTATTCGAGAGGGTATATCTGGGAACAGGCGTCTGCTATCGCCGGCACGCCGTTGGCGCGTGCGATCTCGACCGTCCTGTTCAGAGGGACGATCGCGTCGTCTAGAGGCGGCTGAATCCAGAAGGCCACTGCGGCGGTTCTTGCCCCGATGGCTGCCTCAAGTTCCGCTTCGCTCGTGCCCCGGTCATCGCCGACCTCGACCAGTTTCGCTCCAGTCAGGGTGAAGCAGCGATCAAACATGTAGCGGTTGCGTTTCTGGATCAGCACCTCGTTTTTTAGGCCGGTCGTATCCGGTAGCTGGAGAATACGATCCTGATTACGACCCGCCATACATGCAGCGACGCTCAATGCCTGGGCGGCAGCCGCGCCTGAGGTGACATACGCTGCCTCGACACCGAGCCGGTCGGCGATAAAATTACCGGACCTGGACAGGAGCTCGGTCATCTCGACGTGGTACTCGCTGGCAGCGTTCATGGCTGCTTGCACCGAAGGCGTTGGAGTCCAGCCGCCAAGTTCTGTGGCGACACCCCACGCGTTGATAACTGGTCGCACACCGAGCTTAGTGTACACGTCTGTTTTGGTCATGGAGTTTCCTTCATTCCTCCGACTTGGTAGGTTGCTACTTGCCGCGGGTCCAGTATGACATCTCTTCGCGCAGTGCGGGGTCGAGGCCCATCTCCAGGGCTGCGATGGCGTTGTCTATGTGGTCGGTGGTCCGGGTGCCGATGATGACGGATGTCACGGCGGGGTGGGTCATGGCCCAAGCCATTGCTAGTCTGAGGGACGGAACGCCTATCTCTGCAGCCTTCTCGTTCAAGAGACCTAGTAGGCGGAAGTTGAGGTCGGAGAAGTAGACGTCGGCGTGGGCCGGTGAGATGTGGTACCGGCTGCCCGCGGGCCAGGTGAGAGGGTCACGCCCGTACTTGCCCGTGAGGAAGCCTGCCGCCAGAGGGCTGTAGCTGGATATGGCGATCTGTTCCTCCTGGCACAGGAGAAACAGATCCTTTTCGTCGTCGGGGGCGGCGAGGCTGTAGGGCGGCTGGATGATCTCCCAGCGGGCCAGCTCATGTTTCTTGCTAGCCTCCAGGGACTGTCTTAGCTGGTCGGTGGTCTGGTTGCTGCACCCGATGATCGTGGTGCGTCCCGCATCGACCTCTTCAGACATGGCCATCATGGTCTCGTCTATCGGGACCGAGGCGTCGGGGCTGTGAAGCTTGTAGATGTCGACGCTATCGACCCCAAGGCGTTCGAGGCTTCCGGCGAGGGCGTTGGCGATGTTCTCGGGATCGCCGCCGGTGTCTACCTTCGTGCACAGGGTGATCTCGTCGCGGCAACCACGGGCACGCATCCACCGTCCGATGATTTTCTCCGACGAGTACATCTCGCCGGTAACCTCACGCTCGTCCGACACGCCGTAGCGTGCCTTACGCCCCTCCCGGGACTGGCCTCCGCCATAGGTGTCCCCGGTGTCGAAGAAGTTGATGCCCTTCTCCAGAGCGTAGTCCATGATGCGGTAGGATGCCTCCTCATCGATCTCTCGCCCCCAGCTGCCGCCGCCTAGCCCGATGGGACTAATGGTGATATCTGTGTGTCCGATGGTTCTCTGATCCATGTGTGTGCTCCTGTCGACGACTAGTGGTGTTCGCGTCGTGCAAGGTTAGAGGACGGTGTTGGTGGCGTCCAGTGGGGTTATACATCCCGGGCAGGTACGCTCTGGGCCGCGGGCGGCTTGCGAGAGGGCTGTAAAAGAGCGTGGAAAATAGGATTTGGTGAAGGCGGGACTGCAGGTCGGTGGACTATGTTACCTGCAGGGTTGGGGATCTGAGTGGTTCGGCGATCTGGGTCTCATCTAGGGGGATGGCGTCCTTCTGGTAGATCTGGATGCGGAAAGAGGCGTAGTCGGGTATGAACATTCGCCCTTCGGCGCCCACGCGAACTGATCTGGGACTTCGAAGTCGCTTTTGGGGTTCGATGCTGGTCATGGTGCGCAGGCGCAACGGCCTGGCGTTTGCGAGCAGGTACTTGCGGCCTGAAGGTGACAGGCTGGCGTCGCCGATGAACTGCTCGACGTATCTGCCGTCGGGCGCGAAGAGTTGTACTCGATTGTTGCCCGTATCGGCGACGTAGATGTCCCCGTCCGAGTCGACGGCGATGCCGGAGGGCCGGCGGAACTCTCCTGAGCCGGTTCCTGAGCGGCCAAATTCGAGTACGAATTCGCCGTCGGCGTTAAACTTCTGGACACGGTCGTTGCGCCAGTCGGCTACGTAGACATCGCCCAATTCGTCGACGTGTATTCCCCAGGGCATGTTGAACTGTCCAGGCCCGTTACCGTGAGATCCCCAGGCTGCGAGGAAGTGACCGTCCACCGTGAATTTTTGGATGCGGTGGTTCATCGTGTCGACGACGTACAGGTTGCCATATGGGTCGAAGGCGATACCGGATGGGTGGTCTAGTTGCCCTTCGTCTCGGCCGTGCTCGCCCCATTGGCGTACGTACTGGCCGTCCTGGGTGATGGTGGTTACGCGGTGCAGCGCCTCGTCGGAGATCACCAGGTTCTGGTCCCCGTCCAAAAGCATTGCAGAGGGCCAAGTGAACTGGCCCTCGCCCGAGCCGAGGGAACTGATGTCTCCCAGGTTTTCGTCATCCCAGGATAGCCGGGCGATCTTGACGACGCCGGTGTCGAGTCCCTCGTTTCTGCACAGGACGAAAACCCGCAGGTCCGTGGTGACCACGATATCGACAGGCTGGTCGACCACGCGTCGCATGCCTATGGTCTTGAGGTAGGGGAAGCCTGCCCTCAGGATCGCGTGGGGTCTGGTCATGTTTTGCCTCTGTCAGGGTTCACTACAGAGAACGCAGAGTCAAAAATACGTTTGACAATCTCTGCGACCTCCACGGTAGATTCTACTAGTTGCGGAATGGGTGGACCTGCTCGAAGCTGCCTCCGACGATGTTGTCGGCGTCGATTTGGAGCCACTGCTCTACGAGAGTTGCGTAGATGCCTCGAAAGTCGATAGTGTGCTTCAGGTCCTCGCCGTTCTCCCATTGGGCCTGGTCCAGCGACGGGTACTCGGCGTAGAGTCCGCCCTTTACGCGTGGGCCGATGATGAAGGCACCTCCGCCGGAGCCGTGGTCGGTGCCGCTGGCGTTGTCTTTGATGCGACGCCCGAACTCGGTGAAGACGAGCATCGTGACTTCGTCGCCAGCGTCATGGTCCTTGAGGTCCTGGAAGAAGTCCATGATTGCACCGGAGAGGTCGCGGAGCAGTCCAGGATGGGTCGGTACCTCGTTGGAGTGGGTGTCGTAGCCGCCGTGACTCGTGTAGAAGATGCGGGTTCCGAGGTCGGCTAGGTGGACTCTGGCTACGTCGCGTAGGCTCTGGGCGATGGGGTTGGCGGCGTACTCTACAGTGGACTGGTAGGATGCCGGCGCGGTTTTCAAGACGTCTGCGCCCTTCAGCACGTCCAGTCCGGTTCGGGCGAGGTATTCGGCGACCGGCCCCACGCCGACTGCCGGCGTGTACATGCTCTTGAAGATGTTGAGGGCCTGGTCGCGCTGGGTCTGTCCATCTATTCCGGTCATTAGCCCGTAGTTCTCCAGGTCTCCTACAGACGTGATCGGTATTCCTGGCACTGCCAGCGCTCTGGGCAAGCCTCTGCCGAGGTTTACGGTGGTCAGCACGTTGTCCTGGCCGGGGTCTAGCTCGCGGGTGACCTTGCCTAGCCACCCTTCGGTCCCGACCTCTACTGGTTCACAGGTGTGCCAGATGTCCATGGCACGGAAGTGAGAGCGGCTGGAATTAGGGTAGCCGATCCCCTGGATTATGGCGACGTTGCCATCGTCGAACATTTCCTTGAGAGGGGCGGCGCTGGGGTGGAAGGCTAGCGTGTCGTTGATGGGCAGGACCTGGTCTTGGGGTATGCCCACCGTAGGGCGGTTCTCGTGGTAGACGCCGGCGGTGTAGGGAATGATAGTGTTCATGAAGTCGTTGCCGCCTGAGAGTTGGACGACCACCAGTACAGGGGGCTTTTTGGGGGATTTTTCGTAGATGGCCATCTGGTGGACCTCCTTGGGTCTTGGGGCTTGAATCCCTACCTTACAGCTTTTGGTGGAGTGATCGGCCCTTCGACAAGCTCAGGGTGAGCGGTTCTTACGCTCTGGGCGAGTTGCCTTGTTTGCTCATCGTGAGCCGCCGATTCCGCGTATGGTGAGCCTGTCGAACATCACTCCGATATCTGGTCTTAGCCGAACTGGTACTCGAGGGACGAGACGATTAGCTGGACCATTCGGACTGTTCGGTCTGCACTTTGTTGCTTTTGTTCTGGGGTGCCGAACTGTAGGTCTCCATCGGTCTCGGCGTGGACCATGAGTGCCGCGCGTGTTTCGGCGCCGACGGCGACGGGGCCTACGAGGGCGAGGGTCCTATCGACGAAGTCTTTGGGTTGCAGCGGTGCTCCGCCATTTTCCATGCGTTTGATGATATCGGCGATTCCGGGCTTGGAAGCATCCCCGACCTGGTTGACGGCGAAGTTGACGCGTTCGTTGAGGGTGCCGCCGTCGATCCATTCTTTGCCGGTATGCCACCCCTCGACCGTTGGAGGGTTCATGAGCTGTTGTCCCATCAGTCCGGCGGCGGCGGAGTAGGCTCCGATGCCCGGCGCTGGACTCTGATAGGCGTCCACGAGTTTCAGTATGCCCGTGACCAGCTCTGCCGGGCTCTTAACGTGTTTGAATTTTGCGTCCTGGAAGAAATCCGAGTTGAACAGGACGTGCAGCACCGAGCGGATGTCTCCGTTAGACTCGAAATATGCGTTGGTAAGTTCCTCGATGGCCGCCGGGTCGCCTGGCGGATCGATTTGCCAGGTGGGGACCTGTGGTTCGTCGGCTACGAAGAAGTTGTAGAGGTGACGGCATATGAAATTGGCCGTGGCCGGCTGCTTGACGATGATGTCGACGATGTCCTGGCCGTTCCAGGGGCCACTTTGGCCGAGGAATGTCTTGACGCTGTCGTCGTGCTGATCTGGACTGAACAGGAAGGTGGCATCGTAGTGGCCGTGGGGATACAGGGGTATTGGTTGTTCGAAGGTCCAGCCCGTGAAGGCCCGGGCGGCCATCTTGATGTCGTCTTCGGAGTAGTTGCCCACTCCCATTGAGAAGAGTTCCAACAGTTCACGCCCGTAGTTCTCGTTGGGCTCGCCGTTGAAGTTCTCGTTGTTATCGAGCCAGAAGATCATCGCGGGGTCTTTGGAAAGCTCGACGAGGATCGTCCGCAGGTCTCCTAGGCCGACGCGCCTGAACATCTCAAGTTGCCTGTTTAGCGTGGGGATGTGCTCGCTCTTAAAGAATGCTGTTGCGAACACCTGGTGCCAGAAGAGTGCAATTTTCTCCTCCAGCGGGTGTGGGGAGCTGGTCATCCGGTAGATCCAGAAGGATGCCATTCCTGTTGTCGAGTCCCAGCCGTAATACCGCTCGATTAGATCTTCGTCGTCCCTGGGCATTGCCTCGGGGTGGAGCAGTTCGTTGACGATATCGGCGTAATTTCGTGAGGCAAGCTCTTCAAGCCTGGAGCGGGTGGCGCCGAATCCGGCGCGGCGCATCAGGTGGGCGGCCAAAGCCAGGTCTGTTTTGAGCATAGGCACGCTCCTTTGTGACAACTAGCGAGCCGGGAATCCGACTCGGCGGCACTTGTGGCGCATTTTACCCCACGGACCGGGCGCAGACAACGGAGTGAGCTATCGCTCGAAGCGTTCCGGAGACATTGACTCGATGGGCAGGGCGGTTTCTCCTGTTGTCACCAGGTCCGCTACTGCACGGCCCATTAATGGGCCGAAGAGGATTCCCTTTTTCTCTGCGCCGGTCGCCAGGTACGCTCCCGACATGTTCCGGACATTGCCGACGATGGGCTGGCGGTCGGGAGTGACTGGCCTAATGCAGGCGGTCTGACGCACCAGTTTCATCTCCGCTAATGAGGGGACCATTTTGATGGCGCGGCCCATCAGCGTGTCACGAGCGGCCTGCGTCAGCGAGACATCGAAGCCGGCCTCTTCCTCAGTGGACGCGATCCAGACTAGTCCGTCGGCCTTGTGGGTGACCTGTACCGGGCCGGCCAGGTGGTAGCGGAACGGCTCGGCCGGCGCCTCGAGGTGCAAGATCTGTCCCTTGAGCGGCGCAACAGGCAGTGCATGTTCCATGCCGGTCAGGGCCTGCCCGGACCACGGTCCGATGGCGATTACGGCGGCGTCGCAGGCGAGTGTCTGGTCGTTGACGCGGACACCTGTTATCTGGCCGCCGGTGCTCTCGATACCGCTCGCCTCGCCGTGGGTAAGGGTCGCCCCGAGGGCCTCGGCGGACTGCAGGAGTGCCAGGGTAAGGCGGTAGCTGTCCAATATCCAGATGTGGTGCAACAGTACCGCTCCCGCGACCAGGTTCGAGATACGAGCGTCAAGTTTGCATACCTGGACTGGATCCAGCCACTCGGCGGAGAATCCATCGGAGGAGTTCCAGCGAGCCATGTCCTGCTGTGCCTGACGTACTTCGTCGTCGGTGAAGCAGAGTTGTAAGTGCGGCATCTCACGGGTCTGGAGGTCTATCCCAGAGGCATGCTCGATCTCAGACCACAGTTCCTTGTGCATTTGAAAGGTCTGCTTTGCAAGGGGCGCCATTGGTCCGGGAATTCCTGTGCCCATCAGCGGATTTAGAAGGCCGACGGCGAAGCCCGATGCGCCCGAGCCGACGGCCTCGCGCTCCACGATTGTGACATTTGCGCCATAGTGCGCCAGGTAGTAAGCGGCGGCGCAGCCCACCACGCCTGCGCCTAGTACGACGATATTCTTAGCGTGCATTGTTCCTTGGTTCCAGTTGACGCGAATGTGTTGTTAGGTTTCAAGAGGACGGGTCATAGACCCGGCCCTAGACAAGGGATGTCAGCCTCTACGGGCTTCGTCCAGGTTTGCTATTCGTCGTTGTTCTCGTCGGATTGTTGGTCTGGTGATTGTCTCGGGCGACGCCTGATGAGGGCGCTCAGGATGGTGCTGGTAAGGCTGATGACGAGGGCTCCCCAGAGTGCGGGCCAGAACCATTCGACGCTAACGTAGAGGTCCAGCCAGCCCGCGATTGCGGCTGTCAGGACGAGCATCGCTGCATTGATCACCAGCGCGAAGATTCCCAGGGTTAGACAAGAGAGCGGCCATCCCAATAGGTGGACTACCGGTTTGATAGATGCGTTGACCACCCCAAAGATGATCGCCGTTATCACCAGAGAGCCGACGCCTTCTATCTCGATGCCGCCAACCACACGGGTCGCGACCCACAGCGCAGCAGCATTCACAAGAATCCGGACTGCTGTGTCGATGAGACGGATGTCAGAGTATCGTTTGCCGCTCCGTTTCATGAGCCCTCCACGTCCCTTCGGACTTGCACATCTTCTTCGCGACGATGCCTCACGTCAACCCTTTCATATAGGGAGGTACTCGCGACTATGCTAAGCTGGAATCAGCTATATTTTTGGGGGAAGATGAGAATGGAACTATGGGAGTACATGGGTCGTAACGAGCACGAGCAGCTGGTGGTGTGCCACGAGCCGTCGGTGGGGCTCAAGGCGGTCATCGCTATCCACGACACGACGCTGGGTCCCTCGTGCGGTGGACTGCGCATTTGGCCTCACATTTCTGAGGAAGCGGCGATCACGGACGTGTTGCGCCTTTCGCGTGCGATGACCTACAAGTCGGCGGCCGCCGGGCTGCCTCTCGGGGGCGGGAAGGCTCTGATCTGGGCCGATTCCCGCAAGGACAAGTCGGAGGCGCTACTGCGAGCCTTTGGACGGTTCGTCGATACGCTGGGAGGTAGGTACATTACGACCGAGGACGTTGGCATGACTCCGGCGGATCTCGAGTTCGTGGCCGAGGAGACCGAGCACGTGGTGGGCCTGCCACTGTCGATGGGCGGCAGCGGGGACACGTCAGAGATGACCGGGCTAGGGGTCTATCTGGGTATGAAGGCTGCAGGCAAGGCGGCCTGGGGTTCAGACAGCCTCGCAGGCAAGGTTGTCGCCTTGCAGGGATTCGGTAACG
>JASLXL010000067.1 GCA_030740335.1 SAR202 cluster bacterium
CTGGGTAGTGACCCTGAACATGTTGGAAATGGGTGGCCAGTAGGGGTCACCAGGGTCGATCGGAACGACAATCCCGGTCACCACCGCGGTGAGCCGCCGATCACTCCTCAAAGATTGCGCAAGGAATACCCTGTCGCCGACAGTCAGTTGAAAGAAGTTCGCGAGGCCGATACCGAGAGTGGCTTCAACAACGGGCCCCTCCGCGCTCTGGACTACGGTGTCTCTGGCATGTACGCCCTGAACGAGCCTGACTTTGTCCTGCATTCCCGAGAGGGTTTGGAAGTGACCTCGGGGCACACCACTAACCTGCTCCTCCGGCCCAGGCAAAGGATGGGCCTCCGTTCCTAGCAGGTAGGAGTCCGTCCTAAGGTAGCGCACCACACCATCGTCGACCTCGGCCAAATTCGCGTCGATGACCTTCCCGATACTGGTATCGACTTCGTCGAGTGCATCCTGCCGAACAGGAATGAAAGGCGCATAGGTGCGCACTCGGAGCGCTCTATCGGGTGCGCGCTCAACCGACGTGTCAAGGCTGAGCCTATTAAGGGAAGCAATGTAGACCGGCGCGCCAACAACAAGGCTGCTCGCCATTGTCACGCCGACAAATATGGCCAACAGCAATTTCCGGTTGGCGGCAAGCCGCCTGAGAATCAGTCTTGACATTGATAGAACAAGGTCGGCGTGCCTTTCAGAGCTTGTTACGACCCCCAACTGCGGTCGATTTCGGAGTTCCTGTTTGGCAGGGTAGCACATGATATCACGAGGGCCTACGGACGCGATATACAGCTATGTCTAGGCCCGGTACGAACATGCCCGGCTCAATCTCCGCGCGGCAGCGAGTCGGCCGCTGCCTAGGGTGATATGATGTGCTCCGTCCTGGTGGCAGGGATTTCACAGACCGCCCGCCACTCGGATCGTTTTCCGTTTTGCGTAAAAATACGGCATCTATTAGAGGTATCCCCTCTAGGAACACTTCAACGGAGGAACAATGACCAAATACCGAGCGGCGGTTATCGGACTGGGACGGATGGGCAGCACATACGACGACGAAGGGCATGCTGGCGGAGCGACCTTCACGCCATACTGCCACGGGCCGGCATACTACTATTCGCCACTCACCGATCTGGTATCGGGAGCAGACCCCCACGATGGCCAGCGGGAGTTATTCGGCGAGCGCTGGGGAATCGCCCCCGAAAACATGTACCACGATCACAAGGAGATGTTGGCCAACGAGAATCTCGACATCGTCAGCGTCACCACTACCGCCAAGGTCCGTCCTTCTTTGGTGCTGGACGCAGCGCGGGCGGGGGTGAAAGCCATCTGGGCCGAGAAGCCTATAGCCTTCAGCCTTGCGGCGGCCGACGATATGGTTCGGGTCTGCCGAGAAAACGGTGTGGCACTCGCGATCAATACGGCGCGACGTTGGAACCCGTTCTATAGTGAGGCAAGACGAATGATAGACGACGGTGAGTTGGGGGAGATTCTCCAGGTCACCGGCCTGGGCCAGTGCGCCATCTCCCACAACGGTAGTCACTTGATCGACAACGTGTGTTATCTGGCAGGCGGCAACGTCGAGTGGGTTTTCGGCGATATGGAATCGGACGAGGCTGCCGCCGGAGACGACGACCTGATGGGCAACGGCTACCTAGCCTTCGACAACGGGGTCCGAGGATACGTCCGCGGCATGCCCACGGGGACAGCGGGTCGAGAGATTGACGTAATTGGCACCAAGGGCAGAATTCGCTGCCACGAGGGCCCATTTGAGGTCGAGATCACTAAGCTCTCCAACGACATGGGAGGCACTCGCCCCGTGCCAGTCAAAATGCCGATGCGATGGCCCGGCGCGATCAAAGGCACCGGAATCACCATCGTGGAGGACGTGGTCCAGGCGATCGAAACCGGCAGCAAACCCAAGGCCTCCGGCAAAGAAGGACTGGCAGCGCTTGAGATCGCCATCGCAATGAGGGAGTCCCACCGGAAGGGCGGCGTCAAAATCCAACTGCCGCTACAGGACCGCTCCCTGTTGATTCGCTCCAGCGAGACCCTGCACGGAGAGGAACCGGCCCGCATCCGTAGGGAACGCCAGGCCGCGGCCGACTAGTTTTACGTTATCAATGGACTTGGCCATGGGATGACCTGCGCGATGCACGTCATCCCATGGCTCCGCAAAATACATTTGAAGGCCAAAGGCGACATCGAAGGTCTGCGAGAAGCGGCAGCATCCTTGATTAAGTGTATGCCAAATTGGGTGGATGCCGTAGGCACGATGATTGGTACGACTCATCCGAGCTACTTTACTCGCCTATGCTAAGTGGTATCTCCACTCCCAACAGTTCGGACACTAGCCTAATCTTGGAAGCGCCTGCCGAAATATCGAAGGCTATGGCGGTAGTGACGGTCTCGCCCATCTCGACCCAGCCACGAGGGTCCACCTCGTCAGACTGAATCGCAAAGGCGGCCGACGCGTCAAAGCCGTGGGAGCCGATGCCTGCCGGTTGCCAAGTTCCAACCTCATCGACCATCTGGAAAGCGCCGTTGACATGCGTGCCGGGGATCAAGGCGTTGTCGGTCTCATTGGTCACGCTGTAAAAGACTGTGACATACACTCCGGCCGGATTGAAGGAGTCGCGGTAGGCGCCGCCGTACCCGGTGGCGACAGTCGGCACCGTCTCCTCCTTCAGGATCATGCCGCTCGCCATGGACACGAATCTCAAGACGACATTGCCCTGAAGGGGCTGTTCTCCTATGGGCGGCGGCAGCAGAGAGGCATCGATCCTGAAGGGCTCGCCGAGGGAGAATGAGTTGGCCTGCACGTCCAGCGGCGCGGATTCCGGCTGTGCTGCTGCATCATTGTCGTCCGACGCGGCCTCATCGTCGGAGGAACCACAAGCCGACGCCAGTATCCCCAGCAACATCGTGACGGCAAGTAGCCTCAAGATCATAACCACTCCTTGTATTATGTACGCCCGACCGTTCGCCCCTGTTTCAGAGCGGCGCAAACGCGTCGAGTTCATGGTATTCGCCTCGGACCGCCGGGTCAATACGATTGTCGATGATAACCAGGCACCGCGATCATGGTCGCTGACCTCACAAACATGCCCGCCAACCGTGATGGGCGGACCGGACAGCCCTCAGATTTAGTGTACACTTCAGCATATTCAGACTTGGACGGCATTCATGACGAGGGCGCAGCGAGCAAGCTGCAGAACGGCAAGTGCAGGTATGAAGAAATTGACCGGCGTGTTCCTCGGGCTATCGATCGCGTTGGGGCTTTTGCTCGTCGCATGCGGCGACAGCACAGACCCGGCCGAAATTCCCGCCACGGTCCCCACGACTGCGGCGACGGAAGACGCGGTGGTCGCGCCAACTGCCCCCACGACTACGACGACGGCAGACGCGGTGGTTGTGCCAACGGCCGCCGCCACTGCGACCACGGTCCCCGAGGCCACCAAGGGTACGGCGACACCTGAAGCGACAACCGTTGCAGCCGCGACGCCACGACCGACGGTCGCGGCCCAGGCCACCGAGGCTCCGGCAGATGCGGCTGATGAACTAGAGAACAAGCCCCAGTTCGTGGGCGAGGCCGTCGTGCCGCCACCGGTCTTGGCGATCGCCGGGTGTGCGCCCGGTGCGTCTACCGACGAGCAGAAGACGACGCTGGTCAAGATGGCCGAGGCCCGATTTGCTGGTATGACCGTGTTCAAGGCCGAAGAGCCCCGGCTCCACTACCCGCCCGAGGCGAGGGACCACCGGCAAGGTGGGATCTGGCTCGTCGTAGAGTTCAACGGAGACGACGTGGGCGAAGTTGCCGATAAGAAGGCCAGCCTGGACCTGTGGATGACCGAGGCGTACGACCTGTTCTTCAACTCCGGCTGCAACGAACTCACTCAGGTCGATCTTTCTGGCTACGGCGAAGCCCTGGGCCGCCCCCCCATAGGTCCGACCGTAATAAGCCATGCCATCGTCTTCAAGACGAGGATGAAGAAGGCCGCGGCCGACACGGTGGACTGGGCAAGCAAGGATACGTTGGACTTCGAGGAGGTCTGGGATGTACAGATCATCAACGTACGCTGGAAGAGGGAGCTAGCTGGCCTGCCTTTGGACTAGGCGGAGTGGTGACAGATCGGACCGCAATTCGCCCAGGTAGGTGAACGGTACATCTATGACCAACTCGCAGACCCGACTGATCGCTGCCTCAATTGCTCTACTTGCAGGCGCTGTCGCCGCCGGAGCCGACAGTCTCGAGGTCAATGTCTATATCGCCATAATTATTGTGGGCGGTGCGATTTTCATCGCCGAGTACGTGCGGTCCCAAGGAGAAAGCTAGCTTCACTATAGAGGATCCCCCTCATTCTGCTTGCCGCGGGGGATCCTCGGCACTATACAGCCGCAACGCCTATTTAGGGACGTCTACGATGGTCGAGCCAGCCTGGTGGGAATTCAGGAATCCGGTCATGATCTGGACGACCCACCGCCCGTGTTCACCGGTCCCAACGCCCTCTCCCCCGTTCTCGACGAGGTCGATCAACTCTTCGTATGCCGCCACGTAATATTCAGCCTGGTAGTCATCGGGTATCAGGTCCTGGCTCAAAGTCTCCCCATCAGCAGCCTTTGTCAGCAGCTTTGCGACACCGCCATTCATCGCGAACTCGATCTGGCCCTTCGGTCCGGTGATCTGAATCGTCGACTGCGGCACTACAGAGTTTTTGGACCCCACATAGAACGACCGGATGCCGTTCTCATGGATGATGAATCCACTTGCACCCGGCTCGCTTGCCGGATCTTTCCCACCTTGGCCTTTGTACACATCCCAATCGTCAAAGCCGTCTTCCAGCTTGGCCCAAACCTGCTTGGGAGGGGACTCGGCGAAGAAACCGATGCCGTCGATAATATGGGTGCCGTTGCGGAACAGCATGGCGCGGGCACCCCAGTGCGACGCAACGATCGTATCGATGGGGCCAATCGCGCCGGCTCGAATAGTTTCCCGGACCTTGTGGTATAGCTTCCTCCACCGCCGCGTGTGGCCAACGCTCAGTGGGACGCCGTTGTCTGCACAAGCCTTGATCATGCGATTAGCGTCTTCCATGTTCGTGGCAAGGGGCTTCTCGCACATGATCGCCTTGACGCCCGACTCCGCTGCTCGGACGACCAGATTGCCATGGGTGGCATCACCCGTGCACACTGACAGGATGTCGAGATTCGCCTCGTCCAGCATCTTGTTGAAATCGGTGTACGGCTGCGCGTCGGGCCAGGTTGTCTCCCAATTCGACTTGAACTGGGTAAGCAGTTCCTGTTCCATGTCACAATAAGCCACGACGGTCGCCTGAGGCATCAGGGCAAGACACGCGGCATGGGAGGTCATCACCTGCCTGTTAAGGGGGTAGGGCGGGGCTTCCTTTACCGGTCCTGCTGCGATTCCGCGCAACCCAACGATCCCAACTCGATATGTCTTGTTTCCCATTTTGGTCTCCTAGACCTCCGTATGCCTGCGAACCCGCACGTCGGACCTCGATCTCGTCTCGCACCGACCAATCGGAATCGTGCCAGTTGAAATGGTTCTTCCAGTTCCCCGCGGCGGGCTTCAAAGAAAGCCCGCCGGAGCGGATGCCATTGTAGGTTGGTGCACAAGCATCGTCAACAGAGCGACTTGTTCCTGGTACAGCCCCATAATACCGCGCGTATGCGCCCAGACAACGTCGGCAACCAGACAGTCAGACGGAACCTCTGGAGACTATTGCGCCTCCAACCGCAAGCTCTTAATATGCCTGTGGACACAAGGGGTGGAGATCCCAACTCGCAGCCGAGTCGTCCCACTGGAAGTGGTGACAGCCAAAGAGCAAGGCATGTTAAGGAGACGCCTATGACATCAAAGCGAGAGTTACGGGTTGGACTGGTTGGATACCGCGGACGCGGGAGAGGGCTGGCGCTCTCCTGGCAGGGTGTGGAAGGCGCCAAATTCGTCGCCCTCGCGGACGACAACCTGGAGCACATAGCCGACGCCAAGAAGACATTGGGCGACATCGAGACCTACGATAGCCACAAGGCCATGCTGGACAATGCGAACCTCGATATTCTGACTGTAGCAACCCGGGCGGTTTTCCGACCGCCAATTATTCGCGACGCGGCGGCTTCAGGTATTGGTGGTATATACGCCGAAAAGCCGATCGCGAATTCACTGGCAGAGGCCGACGCGATGATCGAGCAGTGCAAAACATCTGGCACTGTACTCACAATCGGCCACCAGCGACGCTGGGCCGCGCCGATCCTCAAAATCCGTGATGCCATCAGAGACGGGGCAATAGGACGGCTCACCCACGGATACGTGTACTGGTCGACAGCAAGGGTCGG
>JASLXL010000068.1 GCA_030740335.1 SAR202 cluster bacterium
CCCTTAGCCTAACCATGATGACGTCCCGTAGCATCAGGAAGGCATCCACGAAGCGCACTGTGCTTTCCTCCTGGTGATGCCACTCAATCGGTATTTCGAGGACTCGCAGGCCTCGTTTCGAAGCCAGGTAGAGTAACTCCACGTCGAACCCGAATCCGGTCGTTCGCTGGCTGGCAAAAAGCTCCTCGGCCGCCGCGCTTCTGAAGCATTTGAACCCGCACTGAGTGTCCTGAAATCTCCGGATAGCCAACAAACGCACGACCAGGTTGAAGATGCGCCCCCTTAGGTGCCTAGATGCCGACTCATCGTAGCGTTTCGCTCCGGCGCCCTCGCGAGACCCGATTACCATGTCGTACCATTCACTCATCTGGTCGATGAAGCGGCTGAGCTGTGGAATTGGCATGGCCAGGTCGGCGTCGCACATGAATCGCAGTTCGCCCGTCGCTGCCAGCATCCCGTGCCTCACCGCCCAACCCTTGCCCCTGTGTGGAACCCGCTCCAGGCGGACACGATCGTCGATGCTGACCACCGCGCTTACGAAGGCGGACGTGGCGTCGACACTGCCATCGTCGACGACCACGACCTCCCAGGTGTACTCCTGTTCAAGGAGGTAGTCGACGACGGCGCTTAGTGTGGCGCTGATACGTGTCTCTTCGTTGTAGGCAGGGATGACCACCGACAGGAAGGGTGTTGCCAAGGGCGCTCCAGTCCGGACGCGGCGAATTGGCGTGCAGCGTCGTTCAGTACCTTATTAGCACGGGTGAGGGCCGATGGCAACAGCGAGCGCGCGGTGTGGGAGCGCTAGCCTGGAGGCAGGAGGTGGGCTTTCGGAGCCCATTCCAGTAGCTGGTTTGCCTTTGCGAGGTTGACCTCTTGCCCGGTCTCGTCCCCGGCTATGAAGAATGCGTCGAACCGGCCCATCCTGCCCCTGACAAACTCGATGGCGGCCAGGTAGGCCGATGCCAGGTCGCTCTCGTCGGTGACCCACAGGTGCGCGGGGTCGTCCACTGGGATCTTTCGGCCCTCAACCCAACCGGCGCGATCGCGAGGACCGGTGATCCGGAGGGCGGCGATGGACATGCCGAACTCGCGGCAGAAGTAGCGGCAGATGCGCTCGCCGAGGCCCTTGGTGAGCCCGTAGACTCCGGGGTTGTCCAAGGGTACCTCCTCCTCGCCCGAGTACCACCTCCGGCTGCGTGCATGGACAGTAAAGGTGCTGGTGCATACGCCGGAGAGGACGCCCATCTCGTGGGCGATCTGGAGTAGCAGGTGGAGGCCGAGGGTGTTCACATGGTAATTTCGGGTGATGTCGTCGATGGTCGCGCGATTCGAGTGGGGGTCGGTTGGGTTCTGCATCACCATGTTCACGAAGATGTCGATCCCATCCAGGGCCTGCTTAAGCGCCTCGGGGTCTGCAATGGAGCCCTCAACGTACTCGACTCCCTGGGCGCGGGGTGGCCGCAGGTCTAGCACCCTCAACTCATGGTGTGGTAGTAGATAAGGGGCGGTCCAAGTTCCGACATTACCGGCGCCGCCAACCAGCAGGACTTTCATATCAACCGCTCCCTACGATGTCCTCGGCAAGATCAGGTTCAAGGTTCAAGGTTCTGGGTGATGGGGATTTGGATCCAGTGTCGCCCCACTAAGCGTGCGTAGCACTGGACACCCGCATGGCTACTGCTCCGCCGCCGCCGTGGCAGACTGCCGCGACACCGGACTTTAGCCCTCGGCGTTCAAGCGCGTGCAGAAGGGTGACTAGAATGCGGGTGCCGCTGGCCCCTATCGGGTGACCCAGGGCGACAGCGCCCCCGTTGACATTGACCCTGTCCCAGTCCCAGTCGAGGGCCTTGCCGTTGGCGAGAACCTGAGACGAGAAGGCCTCGTTGACCTCCATCAAATCGATGTCCGAGAGGTTCAATTTTCCGCGACCCAGCAGCTTGTCGATGGCCTGAGCCGGCGCCTCGAATAGCCGGGCTGGCTCATTCGCCACGAAGGTGTGATCTTCGATAGTGGCTATGGGTTGGAGACCGAGGGAGCGGGCCTTTTCAGGGCTTGCGACTACTATTGCGGCAGCCCCGTCGGAGATCTGCGAAGAGTTTCCGGAGGTCACGGTATCACCAGTCTCGAAGGGGGGCGATAGTTTTGTGAGGGCCTCTATCGACGTGTCGGAACGAGGCCCTTCGTCCTCCGCGACGGTGACGGTTCCTTTGCGGGTCTTGACGTCCACGGGGACGATCTCGTTGGCGAAAGAGCCATCGCCTGCGGCCCGAATCGCACTCTGGTGACTATCCAGTGCGAACTTATCCTGCTCTTGTCTGGTGACCTCAAATTCCGCAGCGGTACCCTCGGCGAGGTTGCCCATATGAGTGTCGTTGAAGCAGCACCAGAGGCCGTCGTGGACCATGGTGTCGACCATCTCCCAATCGCCGATTCTCTTGCCGGTGCGGCTGCCAGGCAGGACGTGAGGTGCGCGGCTCATGCTCTCCATTCCGCCAGCGATGACCACGTCGGCATCGCCGGATTGCACCATCAGAGAGGCCAGGATGACCGACATCATGCCGGACGCGCAAACCTTGTTTACGGTGAGCGCTGAGCAGGTGTCGGGGAGGCCAGCGCCGATGGACGCTTGACGGGCAGGGGCCTGGCCAAGTCCAGCCGACAGCACGTTGCCCATGATGACGTAGTCGACGTCGTTGTCGACTACGCCGGCGCGATCCATGGCGGCACGGACTGCCGTCGAGCCGAGCTGTGTTGCGGGGACGCTCGACAGTGTGCCTCCCAGCTTGCCGATAGGGGTGCGAGCACTACCCAGGATGACCGATGAATTTGTCACTGCTACTTCTCCTTGCGGGACGTTTGGCCGCCTACGCGTGCTTTCATGATGCGCGTGGAGTAGCTTGCATTACCCGCTGGACGGCTCCGAGGGCGGTTTCGATGTCCTTGGGGGTGATGTGGTGATGGGTGACCATGCGGATGCGGCCGTCAAGGGCGAAACAGTGCACGCCCTCCTCCGCAAGACTCTGTTCGACCTCCTCGGGAGTCCGGTCGGACAATGTGAAGTACAGGATGTTGGTGGTGACCCGATCGGATTCGATGTTGATACCACTGATCTGGGCGAGGCCCTCGGCTAACCGTCGGGCGTTGGCGTGGTCGTCTGCCATGCGGTCAACCATGGAATCGAGTGCAACGATGCCTGCCGCCGAGATGACACCAGTCTGGCGCATCTCGCCGCCGACGATCTTGCGCCGGTTGTGGGCCTCGGCTATGTAATCACGGCTGCCAGCCACGATTCCGCCGATCGGGCATGCCAGACCTTTGGAGAGGCAGAACGTGGCGGAGTCGGCGTCGGCAACAAGGGCCGATGCCGGAATGTCTAGTGCTACGGCGGCGTTGAAGAGGCGTGCGCCATCGATATGCAGTGCAGTGCCGCGGTCGTGCACGTCGGCGGCGAAGGAAGAGGTCCATGCCGGGTCGATCGGCCTGCCATCGGACGCGTTGTGGGTGTTCTCCATGTTCACGAGCGTTACCCGTCCGCCGCCATTTGTCTCAGCCGTGATCGAGAGGCCGATGTCCTCGATTCCAAGCTTCCCGTCGGGGTTCTCGGGTAGCCGTCGCACGCCGATCTGGCCGTAGGTGCTATGACCATTGCCCTGATCGGCGCTCCAGGCCATGTGGGAGCGCTCCCCGACGATCATAGCGTCGCCGGGCGCGCAGTGTGCGAGGGCGGCGACGAGGTTGCCCATCGACCCGGAGGCCACCAGCAATGCGGTTTCCGTGCCCAGTCGCTCAGCGGCCATTTCTTCCAGGCGCTGAGTGGTGGGGTCGCCCTCAAGGCCGTCATCGGCGACTTCGGCGTCGTACATGGCGCGGCGCATCTCGGGGGTTGGCCGGGTGACCGTGTCAGATCGCAGGTCGATGCCGTTCATGCTTCCTCCGGAGTTCAAGTGCGAGGGCTGGCTTGTGACAAAGTATAGGTTCGGCCAACGCCGACGGTCAACGGTGAGAGATCGTTCTCGTTGACAGCCCTGTGCCTCCAAACTACACTCGCATCCGCCCCTGGACATGTATTGCGTTGACGAAGGGAGGCCACGAGATGAAGGTAATCACGGGCGGCTTGTTGATCGACGGGAACGGCCTTGATCCAGTGCCCGATGCGAGCGTCGTGATCGACGATGACGGTCGTATAGTCGAGGCCGGTTCGCTGGACTCTTTTCCGTCCGGGGCTGAGGTCGTGGACGTGGTTGGCAAGACTATTATGCCCGGTATCATCGACTGCCATGCTCACCTGTTTGTAGACGTCAAGCCGATGCACGATCAGGCGCTTGAGCCGATGACGCTGAGAACCTTCCAGGCGGCCCAGAACGCCAGGGCCACGCTGGACGCCGGGGTGACCTCAATTCGCGATCCAGGCGGGACTCCGCTGGGCTTCAAGATGGCCGCGGAGCAGGGCCTGTTCCCCTCTCCCAGGATGCGTATCTCGGTGGCGGTACTATCACAGACGGGTGGCCATGCTGACCCGCTGCTGCCGTCCGGGATCAACCAGCCGCTGCTGCCGCTGGGCAACTCGGTGGAGTGGCCGAACGGGGTGTGTGACGGTGAGGCCGAGGTGCGCAAGGCGACTCGGGCGATGTTCAGGGCCGGCGCCGACTTCATCAAGCTATGCTCCACGGGCGGGGTGCTGTCGGCCAGTGATGAGCCCGGTGCGACCCAGTTCACTCGCGAGGAGATCGCGGTGATGGTGTACGAGGCCGCTGCGGTCGGCAAGGTCTGTGCGGCCCATGCCCAGGCTCGCGAGGGCATCCGCAACGCCGTGCTGGCCGGGGTGCAGTCTATCGAGCACGCCGTCTATGTGGACGAGAGCATATGTGCCGAGATGAAGGAGCGCGGCACGTTTGCCGTGCCGACGCTGGTGGCGTCGCTGTGGGTGGTTCGAAAGGCCGAGCAGTATCCTGGGTCCGTGCTCCCGCAGTCACTGCGCAAGATTCAGGAGATTGGACCCGACCACCGCGAGGGGTTCGAGATGGCTCTCGAATTGGGGGTCAAAATCGCGTTTGGCACCGACTCAGGCGTTGGGCCTCATGGCTCGAATCTGGAGGAGCTGAGGTTGATGGTCGAAGCTGGTATGACGCCGATGCAGGCCCTGGTCTCGGCCACCAAGACGGCTTCGGAGTGCGCTCGGATGGATGCGGATGTGGGAACGCTGGAGCCAGGTAAGCTGGCGGATCTGCTGGTGGTGGACGGCAATCCGCTGGAGGACATGTCGTTGATGGAGTACAAGTCCAACCTGCTGATGATCATGCAGGGCGGCCGCGCACACAAGGACCTGGTCACTGCGGGTTAGGCGCGAGTGAGTGAACGACTGCCCTCGCGAAGGGCTGTTGCCCCTCCACAAGGATAAAAATATGAGACTGTTAATTCTAAGGGACAACCCTCAGGCACCCCCGTAGGGGCTGTGCCTCTCTGCACACCCTTGGTTCAGGGCTATGGTTGCGACCATAACCCGATGGCGAACCCTTCGACGGAACTCAGGGTGAGGAGAGGTGGATGTTTTCCCGCTCATGGTGAGCCTGTTGAACCACTAGCAGAGGAAGGATCCCCTTAGGCGTGTATCTCCCCGTCTGCCCACTCTTCCTCTGAAATCCGCACGCCGAACCAGCCACCAGTTACTATCTCTTAGCCTTCCAGTTCCTGTCTTACGATCTTGGTGCCGGCTGCCAGTGCCTGGAGTTTTAGGTAGGTTATCCAGCGGGGGAGCTGGAAGAAGCCGCAGTCTGGGCTGATGTAGAGCTTTTCGGGCTCGACGGTTTTGAGCAGCATGCGGATGCGCTCGGCTATGTCCTCGGGTTTTTCGACGTAGAAGGATTTTACGTCTACCACTCCGGCGCCCAGTTCTCGGTCGTCGCCGGCCTCCCCCCAGAGATCGCTTTCCTTCATCTCTCGATTTGCGAACTCCAACACGATCTGATCGGTCTTGGTCTCGAGCAGGGCTGGAAACATCCATCCGTAGTCCCGCTTGCCCCTTGGGCGACTGGCCAGGTTGCCGAAGCAGACGTGCAGGGCCAACTTCGCGTCGATGCTCTCCACCGTGGAGTTATAGAGGCTCACCCACTCGTTTAGCTCGCCGGGGATGATGGCGAAGGATGGCTCGTCGAGCTGGATGAAATCCGCGCCAGCCTCCTCAAGAGCCTTTAGTTCGGCGTTGATGACCTGGGAGACGTCCCAGGCCAGGTCGAGACGCGACTTGTAGCCCTCTCCGGGCCGTATGTGCATAGTGAGTGTCAGCGGGCCCGGACAGGTGACCTTTATTGGCTTGTCGGTGTGGGCCTTGGCATAGAGGTATTCTTCGACGATTCCTAGTCCCTCTGGAATGGTGATCTTTTCGGTGGCCCGATATCGTTGAGGGCTGTCGTACCCGTAGAGCCCGACTTTGCGCAGCTGTGTCTCCTCGACGATGCCGGTCATGCGTTTGTAGAAGCTTTGCACGAAGTACCAGCGGCGCATCTCACCGTCACTGATTATGTCGATTCCGGCGCGCTCCTGGTCAAGGATGGCCATGTTCACGGCGTCGTCGAAGGTCTCTTTCGTGTCGGTCGGACCATAGTTGCCTTTGTCCATCTCGTCAATGGCGGTCCAGAGCCAGCTTGGCGTGGCGTGGCTTCCGATGACGGTTGTCGGGAGGAGCTTTGGTTGTAGGTTTGTCAATCTGATCACTCCGTTGGGATATGAAGACGATATGAGTATAGCATCGGGGGCGTCCGGCTCCGGGGTCGTGGGGTGGGGTCGTCATATTGTGGAGTGCGGGAGATTTGGAGGAGGCCAGGCGGGTAGGTCACGGGGCTGATTCTAGGGTCGGAATTTCTGTCTTATCCTGTCGCTTTTTGTCTCATTTCGTAGTTGAATGACGATCTTAAGAAAAGCAAGTTGATTGTGCCCACCCACCTGCCCCGGGTGAATTCCCAGGTGGGGGTACATTGCCCACGCCCCTTGCCAGAGGGTCAGACCCTATGGACTCTCCCTAAGGGAAATTGAATTTGTCTCCGAATGGCTTGTTGCGAGATGGCGCGATTGACGTGTGGGCCAGAATGAGGCTCGCTCGACAAGACGGTCGCGCTGGGTGATCTGCCCTTCGACGAACTCAGGGCGAACGGTGAAGTTGGTTCTGTATCCGTGGGGAACTGGAACCACTGTCTCGGATATCGGCTTTGGGCGCGTGGGCCGGGACGCAAGAAGGAGTGGGCCCATGAGGGTCCGTCCCTTTATCCAAAATAGCACAAAGGTTCTCTCGCCCCAATCTTTGTGGGGTTGTCTCGGGCTTTGGGTGATACGTTGCGGACTCTGTGGGCGTTGGCATATAATACGGCCCGCCGTATGGGGGCGATTCCTAGTACGGATCAACTTGAATGCAGGGGCTGCAGAACACATGTCAACCGACCCTAAGCCGAAACATACCTACTTTCGCCGGGACATCCTGAAGGGTGCGCCGGTAGCTCTGGCCGGTGTTCTTGCCCTGAGCGCCATTGGAAGGCGGCTGTTACAGCGCAAACGCAGCGCGCCTGACTTCCCTGAGGACTCGATTTTCAGGCCAGCGAAAGACCCTCGCTACCAGGCGTAGGCAATGCAAGCAACCGCTAACCCAAGGGTTCTGATAGACGTCGTCATTCCCCGGATCGGATCGGAGTCGCGGGCCAATCGCCTGGCGTTGGACGCCGCCATCATCGTTGGGTTTGCCCTGTTCGTTGCGGTCTGTGCCCAGATTGCGATCAGACTTCCGAACACAACCGTCCCGATAACCGGACAGACCTTTGGCGTGCTGCTGGCTGGTGGTGCACTTGGTAGTCGTCGAGGCGGATTAAGCATGCTGGTGTACATGCTTCTTGGCATGGCCAGCGTGCCAGTGTTTGCTCCCGGATCGAGCCCACTTGGGGACCAGCAGGTCCTGCATTTTGTCCTGCCCTGGTCAGGGAATGAGGGTCTGGTATGGGCGATGTCCAGTGGTGGCTACATAGTGGGTTTTGTACTGGCCGCCTACCTGGTGGGCCTGTTTGCCGAGAGGGGTTGGGATCGCCAATCCACCGTTCCATTGGCGATGCTTATAGGTAGCCTAGCCGTCTATGCTGTAGGACTCCCCTGGTTGGGAATCCATATTGCAAATAACGATGGACTGCACACATACTTCGATGGCAACTTTCCTGGCGCTAGCGTTTTGCAGATGACCCTCAAGGGTGGCCTGTATCCGTTCATCGGCGGCGATGCTGTGAAGTTGCTTGCGGCGGCGCTGGTGCTTCCCGGAGCCTGGGCCTTGGTTGATCGTATCAAAGGGTCACGCCCTCGGGACTGAGGCCTCGCCTTTCCTCTTCTGCATCCTACCTCGCCCGGAAACGCATACAAATACATGGGAGCGTTTCCGGGTGGCCTGCCAGTACATCGCATTTCGGTTCTGCCCCTAACATATGCACAGTTTCGAACGTATATATAATTAGGGGACCGCTTCTGGCCGCTGACATTACTTTGTGGCCCGTCGCCTCCCCGCCATTTGCTAGACATTCCCCAGACTTGGCTCAGGCAGCAGAGAGACAGGGACGCCACCAGCCCCAGGCCAGAGGAGTGTTCATGATCAAGTCAAACAGATTTGCCGTAGGCCTCGTGATGTTGGTGGTACTCGTCAGCCTCGCGGCCGTCGCATGTGGGGACAACGCTGATCCTGCGTCAAATCAAGAGTCGACAGATGTGGCGAGCTCGCGCCCGACGCTTTCTCCTCCACGACCGACGAGCGAGCCGTCTACGGAGACGCAACCGTCTCCCACCGATGTACCTTCAGAGACTGCGATTCCGACAGAGGCGGCAACTCAGAGCGACTCCGTCGAGGAGAGCCTGCCCGTCACCGATACTTTGCTATCGGGGCGCTCCCCGGACGATGTGCTGGCCGCCGAGTTGGTCGGGCTGCGGGGTTGGATCAACTCCGAACCCTTTACCCTCGAAGAGCAGCGGGGCAATGTCGTCCTGATCGATTTCTGGACCTACACATGCATCAACTGCATTCGAACGTTCCCCGCACTGCGGAGCTGGCACGAGAAGTACGCGGACCATGGGTTGGTCATACTCGGGGTACACGCGCCTGAGTTCGAATTCGAAAAAATACGCGAGAATGTTGTGCAGGCGGCTCTCGATAACGATCTCGGCTGGGCGATCGCTCAGGACAACGACCACGAGACGTGGCGTACGTTCAAGAATCAGTTCTGGCCGGCGAAGTACCTAATAGACAAGGATGGTTACATCCGGTACACGCATTTCGGTGAAGGTTCCTACGCCGAGACCGAGGAGAAAATACAGCAGCTTTTGGCCGAGGCAGGGGCTTCGATGACATCGATCGAGGTCTCTGATGAGTTCGAGCGGTACATAGATCATCAGGCTCGCGCGTCCTCAGACCCCTATGAAAACCAGACCAGAGAGCTATATGCGGGTTTCAATCGCAACCACAACGCGTTGGCCGGGGGTAATACCGCGCCGTATGTCAGACAACAGGAGTTCTATGAGTCTCCGAACCAGGAGCTCGACTATTCCGACCCCGGCGACCACGTTAACCACTTCCTCTACCTGGAAGGGTTGTGGGTGAACGGTTTCGAAGAGGTAATTCACGCTCGTGAGACCGAAAATTACGAGGACTACGTCGGCATCACGTTCGCAGCTATTGAGGCGAATGTTGTGGTGTCTGTTGAGGATGGGGAGACCTACGAGGTTCGTGTCACGATGGACGGCGGGCCTCTGGATCCGTCGCAGGCCGGGGCCGATATCCGGTTCGATGATGAAGGGAACAGCTACATATTGGTCGATAAGTCTGATCTGTACCACCTGGTGCAGCTACAGGAATTCGGCCCTCACAATCTGATGCTCAGCTCGAATTCTGACAAGTTTTCTCTGTTCGCATACACGTTCGGTTCATATCTAGAGCCTGAAGACGGGGAGTAGGTGGGGATGATGAGGATGCGGTTCTTTCTGCCATTTACGACGGCAATACTGATCGTGGCAGCGGCGTGCTCGGCGGGCGAAGATGCGGACTCTGGGCCTACAGCATTCGACACATCGTCTCAATCGCCGGCGAGCTTCAAAGCGGCTCCTGAAGAGGCGATGCGGCCCGACAGGGAGCCGCTGGTGTACGGTCCACGGTCTGGTGACGGGCTGCAGGCGATTTTGGGAACAGGCGACCTGGGTGTTGGAAGCAACCGGTTCGGGTTCGTTCTCACATCGTCCAAGGGTTTTGTCACAGGGCCGACCGCGAAGGTGGTCTCGCGTTATTCGCCGATAGACGGGACTCCAGGGGAAGACCAGGAGTCTGTCGTCGCGGAGTACCAGCCTTGGCCATATGGCAATCGTGGGTTGTACGCGACCAAACTGGCCTTTGACAGGGCAGGACGATGGGGTGTCACGATCGAGATCGACGGCGGCGAAGGGGCGATGAGTAGCGCCGATCTGTTCTTCGAGGTTGGGGAGACAACGGAGGCGCCAAATGTTGGTAATGCTGCGGTCAAGAGCATCAGCAAGACCGCAGACGATGTGGACTCGCTGTCGGATCTGACGACCGGTTCCCTTCAAGACGAGGACCTGTACCAGCTAACCATCGCGGAAGCGGTTGGGAGCGGTATCCCGACCGTGATCGTATTCGCTAGCCCGTCGTTTTGTACCAACGCGGTCTGCGGTCCCCAGGTGGAGGTGCTACAGCAACTCAAGGACGAGTACAAGGGCCAGGCTAATTTCATACATGTAGATTTTTACGACAACCCGGAGGCGATCCAGGGTGATCTGTCCAATTCGGAGCTGTCTTCGGCGGTCATTGAGTGGCGTCTGCCCAGCATCGAGTGGACGTTCGTAATTGACGCCGAGGGGGTGGTGGCGGCAAGGTTTGAGGGTTTCGGGACCTACATCGAGGTCGAGGCTACATTGAAGTCGTTGTTGTAGTCACCAAAGAGCGCTTCACAGACCTGCCTTCCGCTGACCCTGTTTATAGCGGTATGTTTTGCTCCGACCCTATGCGATCGCAGCGCCAAAATACTTGAAGGGAGGCCCTTAGGCGTGTTGAATCATGTAGGGGCTGAAGGTATATTTGAGATGAAAAGCAAGCGCACACGGCGCGGCCAGAGGCGTGGTTTATGGGCCGCGATGCCGGTTTGCAGCCGACGGGGAGTTCGCGTTGTTGGTCAAGCAAGCGCCCATTACGAGATGGACGGTACAAATGAGCCCCTTGGCGATCGGAAAGTGGATCGGGCGGTTTCTTAGAAACATTACCGCGCGGGTGCTCCATGCGGTGCCGCCGTACCGGCGGTTGGAAGGCAACCTGACGTCGAAAGAGGCGCGGCCCGACGGGACCTATTTCATTCTCGTGGCAGACGAGATCATCCAGGTGGATTGGCTGACCTTCGAGATGCTCATGGTCGGCGAGGCCCTCAGGGTTCGGGCCACCCGTGACAACGAGGCTATCAACATCGACCGGCTGATGCCCTAGGGTTATTCGGTCGGGTATTCGTCTCCGTCCTCCTAATTCTCTCCCGCGTCTCATGAGTCCTTGTCCTTGCCGAAGTTTCGCGATAGTTCCGCTATCTCCTCCAGCCGCTCTTCGACCAGATGGTGAATCGTTCCTCCAGGGTAGGTGCCGTCTTCCTGAAGTTCGCCTGCAGGAACCCCTGGTAGCAACTCAATACATTCGTCGATGGTTGCGACGGCGTAATGGTGAACTTTCCTGCCTGGATAGCCTGCACCACGTCTCCCTCTGTGTCGATGTGGATGGAGCCGTATCCGATCATCTCCATGAGACGGTCCTCAGTGAGTCCTGCGTGGTATCGGACCTCGTCTATTGTTTCCTAGACGTGACTTCTAATCACAACCGGTGCCTTGTCTTTGCTGGCCCAGAAGTCGGGCTCGGTAACGATCTGCGACACGTACATGAACCGCGTGGTCAGCTTATTCTGGTGCTGGACGAGGCGGCTGGAGTTGTCGGCGATGCGGGCGATGGCCTCATTGTGGAACGGACGAATCTCGTTCTGCTGGCAGCGTGCGGCACAAAGGACGCGTACTTCATCAGGTTCTCTGGTGAGCGCCCAATCAGGGAGTCGAACTCCCCGGCTACCTTGAAGTAGCGCTTGAAGTCGTCGTCATAGGCCTGCAGGTTTCGCGACGTTCGGATGGGTCTGTGGTTTCGGCCATTGTACACCGGATTGAACGGGGTGCCTGACTGGTCGACGAGCGGTTGTTCCTCGACTGCGTGCCCTTTACAATGCGAGCCGAATCATATGCCCTTAAATTGGAGTGTATTGCTATGCCTGAAAAACTTCCCAGCGTGGTTCTTGGTCGAACAGGGCTCGAGGTCACACGTCTCGGGTTTGGTACGGCATTGCATGGGGCGAGTCGGCCCAGAATGCCCTTGGAGCAGGTGAAGAGACTTTACGATGGTGTGCTCGATTCGGGGATCAATTTTATTGACACGGCTCATGATTATGTCGATAGCGAAGAGATGATCGGTCGGCTGGCGGCGCATAGGTATTCGGAGTTCTACTTGGCCTCCAAGTGCGGGTGCACCGAGTCGGACGGCGTTCAGGACAATTCGAAGCACGAGTGGACTCGGGACAACCTGATTCGCGGCGTCGAGGTGAGCCTGGAGCGTCTCGGCAGGGATAGTATCGACGTGATGCAGCTCCATAATCCCACGGTGGAGGAGTGCGAGGCGGGAGGGCTCGTGGAGGCTCTGGAGGAGATGCGCTCTCGAGGCATGGTGCGCTTTATCGGTGTCTCCACGACGTTGCCCCATCTGCCAACTTTCCTCGGGTGGCGGGCTTTTGACGTATTCCAGATCCCGTATTCGGCCCTGGAACCGGAGCATGACGAGTGGATCACGAGGGCAGGCGAGGCGGGAATCGGCATCGTGATCCGTGGTGGCATCGCCCAGGGTGAGCCGAATGTTGGGCTTGGGACGACTGATAGGTGGGCGGGTTTTCGGCGTGGAGGGCTCGACGAGCTCCTGGAGGATGACGAGAGTAGCTCGTCGTTCATCTTGCGCTACACGCTCAGCCACCCACATGTCCACACGGTGATTGTGGGCACGACTAGTCTCGATCACCTGGCGGAGAATGTGGAGGCGACGCTTCGAGGGCCTTTGTCACCCGACGTGTACACAGAAGCAAAGCGCAGACTCACTGTTGTGCAGGCTTAGTGTTCTGCGCACACTGGACGGGGTGGGGCTCGGGCACTTCTTGGGAGGTGCTGGATGTGGGCCGGGGGGTCTGCCAGAAGAAAGCCTCGCTGTGCTTCTCTCCCCTGCAAACGTAGTTCATTGACCGATGCCCATGATATTTCATACCACTAGGCGGAAGGAGACTCATGAAGTTGCTGGTTATCTCCGGGGGGACTCACCCCTATGCCGAAAGCACTCCGGTGCTAATGGATTTTCTGATACAGGCCGGCCACGAGGCCACTCTTACCGAGGACGCGTCGGTGCTGGCGTCTGCCGAGCTGGGAGATTTCGACGTATTGGTCTTCAATACGCTGCGGCGAGAGGGGACTACGCTGACGGTCGATGAGCAGGTCGGTATGACCCGTTTCATAGGCGGCGGCAAGGGATTTGTGTGTCTGCATATTTCTGGGTGTGCACCGGAGGGTTGGTCCGAGTACCACGATGTTACCGGCGGGGGCTGGATATACGGGACTAGTACGCATCCGCCGTATGGCCAGTTTTCGGTCAACGTGGACAACGCGGGCCACCCCTGCACCGACGGGATTTCGAACTTCCTGACCAACGACGAGTTGTACACGAAGCTTGGCTGGCGGGATGGCAATGACGTCTTCATGAGCGCGGATCTGGACGGTGAGACGCAACCGATGGCATGGACCCGCAAGTACGGCAACGGCCGTGTCTTTGCCACGACTCTGGGTCATGACGGCCTCAGCTTCAAAACACTTCTATTCCAGCGCTTGGTCCTCAACGGCGTGAACTGGGCGGGTACTACGCAGGCGAAGTGATGTAGGCGCGGTGTCGCCTTCACCGTGAGCAACGCCCGGCGCGTGATGGTTCGACAGGCTCACCATGAGTGAAAGTACGTCAGTGGGGATGGGATTGGTTTGGACGCGGATATCTATTTTAAACAAGAGATTGATCTTCGGCACGAGGGTCGCTCGTTGCGGCTCAGGGTGGCACAGGACCTGTTTAGCAGCTTCCAGGCCGATGCGGGTACTCGGTTGCTTCTTAGGACACTTTCTGGCGTTGAGGGCGAGCGGGTTTTGGACCTTGGATGTGGCTATGGTCCCCTGGGATTGGCCCTTGCGGCGGTTGGGTCGCACTCCGACGTGCATATGGTGGACCGGGATGCGCTGGCTATTGAGTATTCTCGCCAGAACGCGGTTCTCAATGGGCTAGGGGGTGTCGAAGCCTACGGCTCGCTTGGCTACGACGACGTTGTGGATCCGGGATTTGACCTTGTGGTGTGTAACGTCCCGGGCAAGGCGGGGGCGCCTGTGATAGAGCATCTGTTGCTTGGGGCGGAGCGCCATGTTACATCGGGCGGATTGGTGGCCATTGTGGTCGTGGACGCACTTGCGGCAGCGGTCGAGGGCACGCTGAATCTCGCTCCGGGCGTTGAGATTGTGCTGAAGGAGGAGGGTGCAAGGCACGTTGTCTTCCACTATCGATTCCTCAGTGGCGCTCTCGATATGTCGGATCCGGGATGGCATGGACTTGAGGTGTATCGACGGGGCGAAGGCTCCGTCGAGATTCGTTGGCACGAGTATCTGGTTGAGACGGCCTATGGATTGCCGGAGTTCGACACCATGGCATTCACAACCGGACTATTGGTAGCCACTTTGGACGAGAAACACGAAGAAAGTGTGAGCCGGGCGCTGGTTGTTAATCCGGGACAGGGGCATGTGCCGGTGGCGCTGGCGAAGTTGTTCGAGCCGGATGAGGTGGTGCTGGCCGGGCGCGATCTCTTGGAGTTACGCTATTCCAGGAAGAATCTAGTTGCCAGTGGGCTGCCCAAGGATCAGATTTCGGTTGCACACCAGGTTGGAGCGCTGATTGATGATGGCCGGCCTGTCGATCTGATCGCGGTGCGTCTTAGGGGCGGCGACGCTCCCGAGGTTTTGGCGGCTCTAATTGGCGATGTATCGTCGCAGGTGAGGTCGGGCGGGCGTGTCGTCGTGTCGGGCGGTTCCACAGCAATCGCCAGGATTACGAAGCTGCTGGGTCGGTACAAGAGGCTCCGAGTGGAGAGTCGCAGGCGCAAGAAGGGCAGTGCGGTGCTGATGATGCGTGCGCCGTAGCGCAGTTGGTCCGCTTGCCGATCATTGTGGTTGGCGGTTGAGCGCCGCGAATGGCCGGCCGTTGATGCTCACTGGGCGAGACTCCCGATGGAGGCCAGCGTTTTTTCTGGCGCCAGCATTACGAATATGATGAGCGCCAGGGAGAGTATGATCGAGGCTGTCCAGGCTCCGATCAGCGCCGTCTTTGGGTCCTCCGACGCGTTAACTCGGTCGATAAGTGACGCCCCTAATCCGAAGATCACTATGGACAGCATAGATGTAAACAGGAGCTGGAGTCCGACGGTGATCGAGAGGTATGGTGATGTGAACAGGTTGTCCGATGCTGTGTAGAGCATCTGGAGATAATCGACCTGGCCGTTGATGAATTTGAACCACAAGTTTGCCTGCGGCAGGAACAGCCCGCCGAGGAGCAGCATGTGTATGCCGCCATAGAGCGATCCGAAGCCTAGCCACCTCACCAGGCTGCGCGGTCCACGGTCCCGACAGTTGGAGAAGATCGGCCTTCCACCGTAGATGAACCATGCACCTGGAACGACGACCAGAACGCTCACCATGGCGCTGAGGCCCCCGAAGTATAAAGATTGTGAGAAGGGCAGGTGTTCGGGGAGCTGCGGAGGTATCGCGCGGGATAGAAGGTTAACCAGAATCGTACTGGCGCCGACGATCGCCCCGAAAATCGCGAGTGAGGCGGTGAAGCGTACGCGCTCCCAGTCTACACCCTCGGGTCCGAGTGGTTGCGTGGTTGGTTGTGCGTTGGCGATGGTGGCCATCTAGCGTTCCTCCCCCGAGCCTATGGAGAGCGAGCAATCCTGTTGGAAGGAGCAGTCGAGCAGCCAGTCTGGATGGTTGTAGCCATAGATCAGGTTGAAGTGAAAAGCTTCAGGCTCCAGCGGGTAGTAGCCCGATACTACCAGACGCGTCCCCATCCCTGTCGTTGAGCAGCCTCCGCCGAAGGAGCCGCAGGATGTGATCATGTGCCACGCAGGTGGATCGAGCACCGGCTCGATGTCAGTAATACGTGAGAGGTCGATCTGCCCGACGAGTTGATCGAATGTGCGTTTGAGAGAAGAGCTGACTACCTCTTCTATGACCGTTTCAGGGAGGCTGTCGACGAAGGCCACGAAATCGCCCTGCATTATCGCCGGGCCAAGGTCAGCCATCGTGTCCTTCACGAACTGCAGGACCCGGGGTTCCAACGGCACACCCGTGAACCATGCGCCGGGTCCGATTGCGCCGGTCATACGGTTGGTTACGGTGCGGACCTTCCATCCATCCTCGTTCACCATTTCGATGACGAAGGGGAATACCGTGCCTGATTTGGTCTGAAGGGTGCCTTTCAGCCCCATGGTGCCATTTTTCGGCATGGTCCGACGCCACACGGGCAGCAGCTCAAAGTTCAGGGAACCGATCGCCTCCAATTCGGAGGCGAAGCGCGATGAGTCTTGCTCCTGCTGGAACCGAGTCGAGGTAAGGGCGTAGGATTGCGCGGCATCGGTTCCGCCTAGCGTTTCGAGGAACGTGTCGGCGGAGGATGCGGCATCTGCCGTGGACACCATGAGCCACAGGAACACCGAGATAAAGAACACCACTACAGTTAGTAGTGTCAGGCCGATGCCGAGGCCAGCGAACTTGGCTATGCGTAGGTAGTCGCGTGTGGACTCTTGGTAGTATGCAACCATTATCGTGGGTGACCGGTGGAGGAGGGTCAAGGCCACTCCGGCATCCAGTTTTTTGCTCCTATTATCCGGTTATCGCCTACGACCGCCGCGCCGAGCGGCCGGGTTTCGGATCCGGTCCAACATCGCTTTCACTGGCTCGCCGCGAACGGCCTCCACGTCCTCGTGGTAGTTGAGCAGGATGCCCAGAGTGTCGTCGATCACGGACGGCTCCAACTCTTTCTGGTCCAGGGACACGAGTGCTGCAGTTTAGTCCAGGGTCTCTCTAAGGGATTTTCCGGTAGCGTCAACTGACGTCGGACTGGTGTCGATAATGCTCAAGGGATGTTATCTTCGTAAGGTCGGGAGAACGTTCTTACAAGGATAATACGATAGCAAAGGGATCGGCGGGTTTCAATGACGCAGTCGATTTGCCAGGCAAGGGCACTCTGTGAGTAGGCTTATCACGGGAAGGCTGTTGCCCACCGTCTCAGGGCCCAGGCGAGGAGGAGCACGAAGGCACCGACTAGGGACGCCAGCCCCCAAGGGTGCAAGCCCTGGGACGATCGCCAGGAGCATCAGGCAAGCCCCATGCCAAGAATTGGGTCTGTCCTGGTCAGTCCCAAATAACATCTGTGAGTCATCAACGGCCCTCTGAAGGTTGCCGGCACGCGCCGTGACCACCGGTAGGGACGCGTCAGGAGCAGACTATCCGGCGCGTACCGCCGCTGCGGTGATGGACCGCCCGACATACACGCTTGCGACCGAGCGGCGGTACTCGGATGAGGCGAAGACGTCGCCGATCATATCGTCGCCAAGGTCTCGGACGTGTTGGCGGCGGCCGTAGCGATTGTGTCTTCATCCAGCGCATTGCCGATGATATCCACTGATACTTTCACGAGTAGTACCTCCTCGAGCGTTGGCCTTTTCGGGCCGAATCAGGGGGCTGGCGTAGGCTGTCCAGCTTACTGAAATGGCTGCAAATGTATGGTAGGCAGGCAGTGGTGTCAACAAAGTGAAAAGTGTCAAAATACAGCTTTGGTGTGGGTTCTCCTGATGAGCTTCTGACAGGCTGTCGATGAGAGATTCGCGGGCCCTTCCCCCGCCCGAGAGAATAAAAGGAGATTCTTGTTAGGGACACCCTCACGCACCCGGCAGATGGGCTTTCGCCTCTATTCACACCCTCTTTGCATAGTGTGCGAGCTTTGAGTCAGGGTTCAGGTCTTGAGCATTTGGGCTGTGGCAGTGAAGGCTTTTCAGCCCTTTCCTCCTAAGGAAGTGAGGCAGACATATGATGTGAGGGACATCTCGGGTACCGGGCGTCTGGCTTAGCCTCTTTGTGTGGTGGTCCAGGCGGTGGCCCCACGGCCCTGGCCCCTACGGGGAAGCGGTGGATGACGGAAAACGCGAACTGTAATGCCTAGCCTCCAGCCCTTGGTCCACCGGTTGAAACGGTGAAATTGTGCTGGTATCCTTCTCACCCAAGCTAGCCTTTTGATGGTGACGGCTTGTGATTTGCAAATTTGTCTGGGAGGGGGTCGCAGATGACAGATACCGAAGAGAAAGCGGAGGCCGACGAGGCCGAAATTGCCGCTCATTGGAAAGAAGAGGAGTGGATACACCCATCCAAGAGCTTTTTCGCCCAGGCGAATATGGCGGACGAAGCGGTGCTGGAGCGCTTCGCCCAGGACAAGTTCCCGGAGTCTTTCCGTGAATATGCAGACCTCCTGGATTGGGATGAGCCCTGGCATACGACGCTCGACTCGTCGAACCCTCCGTTCTGGAACTGGTTCGTGGGAGGCAAGCTCAACGCGTCCTATAACTGCGTAGACCGCCACCTTGAAAAGAACCGCAACAAGGCGGCCTTCATATTCGTCCCCGAGGACGAGGGTGAGGTGGACCAGGTAATCACCTATCAGGACCTCTATGTACGCGTTAACGAGTTTGCGGCGCTGCTACAAGACTTCTGTGGGCTCAAGGCGGGTGACCGGGCGACGCTCCACATGCCGATGACGCCGGAGTTGCCGGTAGTGATGCTGGCCTGCGCGAGGATTGGCGTTATCCATTCTCAGGTCTTTGGCGGGTTTAGTGGGACGGCATGTGGCGAGCGCATTGTGGACTCCGAGAGCCATGTCCTGATTACGACGGATGCATACTGGCGCTCGGGTAAGCTGTTGGATCACAAGGAGAAGGCCGACGAGGCTGTGGCCAAGGCGGCTGAGAGCGGAGTCGCTGTTGACAAGGTGCTGGTGTGGCGTCGTTACCCCGGCAAGGTGTCAGCTGCGACTCCTATGGTTGACGGGCGAGATTTTTACGTAGACGAGCTGATGGAGGACTATAAAGGGAGGCGTGTTGCACCTCTGTCAATGTCCTCCGATGCGCCTCTGTTTCTGATGTACACATCTGGGACGACCGCGAAGCCCAAGGGGTGCCAGCACAGCACAGGCGGCTACCTGGCCTACGCGGCCGGAACAGCGAAGTACTACCAGGACATCCATCCGGAGGATGTGTACTGGTGTATGGCGGACATCGGCTGGATCACGGGCCACTCGTACATCGTGTACGGGCCGTTGGCTGTGGGTGCGACCGGGGTATTGTATGAAGGGGTGCCAAACTATCCGGACGCAGGCAGACCGTGGCGAATCGCCGAGCGCCTTGGCGTGAATATTTTCCATACTGCGCCGACCGCGATCAGGATGCTGCGCAAGGCCGGTCCGGACGAGCCTGCCAAGTACGACTACCACTTCAAGCACATGACCACGGTGGGTGAGCCCATTGAACCGGAGGTGTGGAAGTGGTACTACGAGGTCGTGGGCAAGCGGGAGGCCGCCATTGTAGATACCTGGTGGCAGACCGAGACGGGCGGATTCATAGGTACTACGCTACCAGGTCTTCAGCCGATGAAACCAGGGAGTTGCGGTCCGGGTGCGCTGGGTATCTATCCGGTGATCCTGGACGAGAACGGCAACGAAGTGGAGGATGGACGTGGCGGCAACATCTGCATTACGAACCCGTGGCCTGGTTTCATGCAGACGATCTGGGGCGATCCGGACCGGTTCGTCGAGACCTACTTTGCCAGGTACAACAAAGACCCGAACAGCAGGGACTGGCGCGACTGGCCTTACATGACCGGAGACGGAGCCGTGAAGTCGAAGGACGGTTACTTCCGTATCGTGGGCAGGATAGACGATGTGATCAACGTCGCCGGCCACCGCCTGGGTACGAAGGAGCTTGAGTCTGCCGCTCTGACCGTTGAGTCGGTGGGCGAGGCTGCAGCTGTTCCCGCGTACGATGAGCTAAAGGGCCGTGTTCCGGAGATCTATGTATCGCTGAAACCCGGGTATGACCCCGATTCGGTCGAAGCCGATGTGAGGGCTGTTATTAGGCAAATTATCGGTCCAATTGCGACACCGGGCGCCGTGTGGGTCAGCGAGGACCTGCCGAAGACTCGCTCCGGCAAAATCATGCGCCGTGTCATCGCAGCCATCTCCAATTTCATGGACGTGGGTGATACGACGACCTTGGCTAACCCCGAGATCGTCGAGGATATACGGCAGTCGGTGCAGGGAGCTAAGGTCGCACGCGGCATGGTCCCCGAGGTTGTACCGGAGTCGGCCAAGGAGGAGTTCAGGCGCTTCGGCGAAGAGGGGTAGAGCCAAACTTCGCAGTTAGGGGAAACGGGCCTCCCTGATCAGAGGAGGCCCGTTTTTTGTTGGGCTGTATTGCGAGAGGAACCAGAACTTCAACAGGTTTTACCATGTCACCAGGATAGCTTGTGAACAGATCACAATTCGGCGATCCAACATCCCAAGATTCTGAGACGGAACCAAGTCTTGGTGGAGTGATGCCCGGAAAACTCACATGGGCGAAGAATGGCAGGTCACAGATCTGCCCATACACTGAATCTCTCGCGTCAGATACCCATGGTGGCGTAGGGGTGGGTCTGTGACGCGCCCTTTCAGAGAGCTTCACAGACCGAGGTTCTTCGTTCCAAGACTCTGCCAATAAAACATGTTTTGAGATGGCGTCATTCTTGGAATACTCACAAGGTCTGAGCGTACGCGAAGGATCTGGGGAGGATGGGTGCGATGGTTTTCGGGTCGTGTCCCCGCCCCAAATACTTCGTCTGGCGGCTTCTCAGCATGACAATTGATTGGAGCGCCGTAGAACCTGACGATCAATTGAAAATTGGTCGAAATCGGGGCTTGACGCGGGGCGTTTGAGGGCTATCATCTTTGGGACCGTCGTCGGTGCTGAAGAGCGGGACGGGGCAAACGCTGGTTGAGGAGCAGGAATATGAACCTGATTATCGTAGGTATGGAGTACGCGGGTAAGACGACCCTGGCCGACGAGATTATCAAGTGGCGCAACGATGTGATGGGGAAACCAAGCCCCCTGGGGATTGTGGAGTATCACGACCACTTCACCTTCCCGTGGCTCGGCCACTGGGACGAGATCTCCGAAGAAGATATGGCAACCTTTATGTCCCTGGGCCCACAACTCAAAGAGATGTTTTCGCGGTACCAGTTCGCGTACCACTTGAGCGATCAGCTCTACCGGGACTCGGACCACATTTTGCTGGGGTTCCACATCGAAGACGCCATTTTCGCGCCGCGCTACTATGGTTTTGGCAAGAAGGGCGAGTACGGAGACCGGTCGAGTGGCGTGAGGGCCGTCGAGATGGAGGTCATGGAGAAGGCGCCTGAGACTGTGCTGGTTCATGTGAAAGCGACCCCAGAGGTGATTCGTGAGCGAATGCGCACCAAGCCGCATGATCGCACCCACCTCAAGGACGAGCACATTGACGAGATGATCGAGGAGTTTGACTACCACGTCGGTCACTCGCTTCTACGCAATAGGATCGTGCTTGACACCTCGGAGGCGACGGTGGAGCAGACCATTGCGGAGTTCGTGGAACAGATGGGGCCCCTAATGAGCCACGAGGACAGGGTTCGAATGCAAGCCCATGCGACCCTTGAGGCTGCGAAAGGCTAGCTGCCCGGCAGGTTGCGCTATGCAAGGGAAGATCATGGATCGCAGCGATCTGAGAGAGTTGATCGTGGGACCGATCGCAAATGTTCCTACGCACTTTGACGATCGGTTCAGGGTTGACTATGGCCGGATGGCAGAGTCCGGGTTGGTCAAGGATAATGCGGTTATCAAGGTCGCAGTGACTATGGGCGAGATAGCCCACATATGTGATGACGAGTGGGGACCACTGTTAAAGACGACGGTACAGGCAGCCAAGGATAAGGCTACGGTCATGTGCGACATCCACCACAAGGACACGCTGTGCACCATTGAGGACGCGAAGCGGGCCGCCGATCTTGGCGCGGTAGGTGTCCAGGTCGCGCCGCTCATCTTCAATGATCCGACGCAGTACGACATCTTGCGGTTTTTCGAGGACCTGAGGAACCATCTACTGCGCATGGAGCCGCCCCGCTACCTATAACCCGCACTCCTCGTTATCAACTATAATTGGCCGACAAGTTGTTATAGCGCAATATTGTTGTTCAGATAAAGTCGACTTGGGAAGTGCAACTTAATGCGATCGAACTAACAAACGAGACCTTGTTCGTGGAAAGTAGTAATTGATTGGTCCGTGGGAGTAGCTGGTTGAGTCATCAAATATTTTCGATAGATATCCTATGATCTCAACGAGGATTGCTAATCTGTGATGCCCCATCCGACTGCGAAGTCGCGGGTGATGCGGGCCAGTTCATTGGGGGTTTCGTCATTGTTGGGCACGATGACCTCGAAGGTCCAGGGCCCTGGGTAGTCGATGTCTATCAGTGCCTCGCGGATTTTGCCCCAGTCGAATCCACCGTGTTCGGGTGCGCGATGGTCACCGTCCTCTACGTCGAAGTCAACGTCGTGGAGGTGGGTGCCTCGGAGCCTGGACCCCGCTGCCCGTATCTCCTCGGCGGGCTCCATTTGGTGTATTCCAACGTGGCCGGAGTCCAGTATCAGGCCGACCTGGCCCTCGGGGTATCCGTCCACCAGGGGGCGAAGCTCCTTCATAGTCAGGTAGGGGTAGTCGCAGTGGTAGGGCAGGTTCTCTAGGGTAATCCGGACCCCGGCAGCCTCCGCGACCGGGACCAGGTCGTCCAGGGAGCGAGGCACCGCGTCCCGGACATTCTGTGGTGTTTCGGGACCGTCGTCCTCGACAAAAATCGGGTTGGGCACCGGGTGTATGACCATCTCGCTGGCCCCCAAGTCGCCCGCAAACCGCAGGTAGCGACCTAGCAACGCCATGTTGCGTTTGCGCCACTCCTCGTCCGGGGCGCCCAGGATGGCGCGGCCGGCGGGGGCGTGGACGCTTCGTGCCGTGAGGCCCCGAGCCTCAATGCGTCTGCGGAACTCAACCAGATTTTGGCCTGTCAGCGGCTCGGCGACGTGGGGGCTCTGCCCGGAAACCTCGACTTGCGGGAATCCGGCCTCCGCGACGGCGTCCAAAGCCTTCTCAATGCCACGGTCCCGGAATCCGGCGGATGCGTAGCTGGTGTTGTCCATTAAACTCCTGTGTTGTTCTCGGGCCCGTTTCCCGGAATGGAAAAAGAACGATACCAAAATTCTAGGCGAAGGTCATCTTGAGATATCCCGACTGCGCCGCACCGGATGTCCTTGAGGGACCATCTGAATCGTTGGGCCCCGCCTGTCCGCCTACCCAGTTGTGGCCGGCATTGCTGAGGGCGGGCGGGGTTCGCCATCGCTATTTTCGAGTGCGAGACACCTCAAAGGCATAGTGGGGCGGGACCTCCTCACCTGCTACGTATAGGAAGAAGTAGCACCACACATCGCCCAGAAACTTGAATTCCTTGCGAAGCGACTTGACGATGGAGCCGAAGTCGGGGTGAGAGCGAATGTAGGCTTTGAAGGTGCCGTACTCAGACTCCAGATCCAGCATCTTCGCCGCGTTGCCTACGATGGCCTTTATCTTTCTTCGGTTCCGGATCACCCTCGTATCCTAGGTTAGCGCGTCGATGTCGGGCTCCACCATCACCGCAACTGCCTCGGGGTCTAAACCGCGAAAAGCCTCGCTGGTCCCGGGCCACTTGGATGCGACGACGGGCCATGAGAACCCTGCCTAGAACACCGCCTTGCTCATGACGTCGAGGTAGTCTCTCAGGTTCTTGGGGTCGATGCGTTCGGGAGTCTGTGTGGTTGGCATGGACCTCACCTGTTTTCAAAGTGGCCACATGATACACGACCGCATGATTTGGACCGATCGCCCCGGCAGGCGAGGAGAGTCGCTATGGCACGTCCATTGTGCGTAGGCGACGGACGGTGAGCCATAGGAAGCCGGCGGTCACTAGGGCTGCGCCGACGATCGCCGCTGGGAACTCGATGACAGATTCTTCCAGGGCACTCATGCCGGTCTCGTCCATGCCGAACATGATGGACAGCGTGTAGGCCCTGATGCTGAGGTATCGCACCCCGGAGAGAAACCCGCTGATGATGCCTTCCCACAGGAAGACATAGACGAGGGCAAAACCCAGAGCGTGGCTGGAGATCAGTCCGGCCCAGGTGAATGCGGCTGAGTATGCCACCACCCCCAGGAACACCGCTAATCCGACGGCCACCGCCGTCTGAGCCTCCACGCCGAGGGCCACAGACACCACAGCTACGCTACTGGCGGCCATCAGCGGCCCGGCCACGATGACTGTAGCCAGAAACTTTGGAAGCGCAACAAAGATCCGGCGAACGGGCTTTAGTAACAGATAGCTGAGGGTCCGGTCTTCGAGTTCGTTCCCGAAGGCTGCCGTGGCCAGAGTCATGGCGACAATCGGCATGATCGCGGCCACGATCATGCCACCGAGCATGCCTTGGACGAAATCGTCCTGGGTTGATTCGTCGTCGCCGCCCAGCACACGGACCAGCACAGTGATGACGACTGGCAGAGAAGCCAGGAAGAAGATTATCAGCAGCCGCCACCGTCCGGCTAGCTGTCGCAGCGATAGCTCGAGAATTGGGACCATCTATTGCTCCACAACGTAGCTGAACACGCTCTCCAGAGAATCGTCCAGCGGCGCCACTCTCATGAGGCGAATACCAGATTCCTTGGCGATTCTTGGGATGGACCTCTGGAGTGCGGACACGTTCCGGCTAAGGACCGCTATCGCGCCTTCACGATCCAGAGATACCGACTCCACCTCTTCTATCTGGACGAGGGCCGCCGCCATTTCTCTTGGCCTGTCGGAGACGACTCGGACGTTATAGGGCTGCTCGTCGAGCTTCTCACGGATTGCACGGAAGTCGCCTGTAGCTGCGATTTTGCCGCTAACCATGAGCAAATGGCGATCCGCCAGCGTCTCGACCTCTTCGAGTATGTGTGACGAGATGAGTATTGCTCGCCCCTCAGCGACCAGTTCGCGCATGAGTCGGTGGAACTCGATTCGCTGCCTGGGGTCGGTGCCATTCAACGGTTCATCCAGCAACAGCAGCTCCGGGTCATGTACGAGCGTCGCCGCGAGCCTCATGCGCTGGAGCATCCCCCGCGAGTATGTGCCGAGGGAGCGGTGCTGCACGTTTACAAGGCCGACTCGCTCTATCGCCAGGTCCACTGCCGGTCCGATAGGATCCAACTCGTGCAGTCGAGCCGCGAACTCCACAAAGCGACGCCCCGTGTAGAATCCGTAAACGTCCTCATGCTCGGACATGACGCCCAGATGGCGGTAGAGGTCGAGGTTGTTACGGACAGGACCGCCGAGAACCTCTACCTCACCTTCGGAGGGTGTCGCGAGGCCTGCGATCATGTGCATGATCGTTGTCTTGCCGGCGCCGTTGGGTCCCAGCAGGGTCGTGATTCCGGGATATACCTTGAAGGACACATCGTTGACTGCGACGACGCTACCGAACCATTTTGAGACGCTATTCAGGGATATTACTGGCTGTATTTCAGTAGCTGGATTCATATCTGAATCTTCTTGTAGCGCCACACGAGAACGACGGTCGGGCCCAGTGTGAGGAGGAAATATACTCCGATGGGGATTCCTATGGGCAGCTCAGCCACGGCCTGGTATGACGGATCGCTGTTCACCTCGTCAAAAATCCAATCACTGATATAGATTGGCGCCCCACCCAGGTTGATGAGACCGAACCACTTTGCGTATTCGCCGGTCACCGGCTCGCATTCCTCACTCGTTACTGTGACCTGCCGGCCGCCGCTGCTGTCCGTGATTTCGACGCGCTCCTCGTGATCAGGGCATTCGGTCAGGGCGCTTGCGGTCGCCAATGAAATGATGAATAGGCCGATGACGAAGCCAGCGGCGAATGCGCGACGGGTAGTAAAGGCGGAAATCGCGAGCGGGATGGTGGTAGTAAACGCGGCCACTGCCAGGCCTGCCGCGAGGAATCTTGGTGCATCGCGCCAGTTGTCGCGTAGATAATCAATCGGCTCAGGGGCTGCGAAGATGGATCCGACGAACAGAACGATCTGCCCTGAGTAGACCAGTGTCAGCGTGATCGTGAAAAACGCGAGCCAGCGGCCTATGACGTAATCATCGGAGGTCAGCGGCCGGACCAGGTAGAGGTGGAGAACGCGGTCGCGCCGGTCGGGGCAAAGTAGCTCGGGTGCAATGATCGCCGAGAATATTAGCACCAGAATCGATACGAGTTGGTAGTAGTCGGCGTGGCCCGGGACTTGCGATCCTGCTCCTAGTTCTTCCGCAGTCGACGCGATCAGTACGAACACGACGGCCGGGGTCATTACCGATGCGAACAGGAGCAGCGGCAGTATTTTGGCGCGGGTGCTGCGGCCAAGGCCCAGGGCGGTGCGGACGCCGTTGGTCCACAGCGCCTTGCGGGCGCGCATCCGGCCCTCGCGAGGGCCATCGTAGTGCTGATAACCTAGGTCGAATACCTCGGCGTTTGATTGTGTCATTCGCTGTTGTTCTCGAATATCTCTGTCAGCTTGTGGCGCCGCGGGGCCATGCGTCGGAGGCGCGCATCGACCTCGACGATGGCGTCTCGAATCTCGTCGTACTGCTCGTCGCTGGCGTCCTCCACTACGACTGACGCCCCGTCGATGGACGGCTCCATGCCACGTCGTTTGAGCGACAAGACCAGCTCGTCACGGCGGTCGTCGACATCGATGTAAAGGGTCTGTGTCTCCCTCGTGAACTGGGCGACGTCCCCCTCTTCCGTGATGTGGCCACCGTCCAGTAGGATGACGCGGTCGCATGTGCGCTCCACGTCGCCCATCAGGTGAGAAGAGAGCACGATGCTAATTCCGAAGTCCTTGCCGGTGCGCCGGATCAGGACCAGCATCTCCTCGCGTCCCGCCGGGTCGAGGCCGGCGGTGGGCTCGTCCATTAGGACGAGGACAGGGTCGTGTACCAGGGCCTGGGCCAGCTTGACACGCTGCTGCATGCCCGTCGAGTACTCGCCGATGGAGCGGTAGCGCTCCTCGTCCAAGCCCACGTGTCGCAGAACGTCTGCGGCGCGGGTCCTGGCATGGGACGGGGGCAGGCCGCTTACCTGGGCCATGTGAGTCAGGAACTCGGAAGCGGTTACTGCGCTGGGAAGGCAATCGTGCTCCGGCATGTACCCGAGCCGGCTGCGTATCTCCACCGATTCGTAGGGCTTTTCGCCCATCACCTCCGCCGAGCCCGAGGTCGGCTTGATGAGCCCCAGGAACAGCTTGATGGCTGTGCTTTTGCCCGCGCCGTTGGGACCGAGCAGTCCGGTTATTCCGCTTTCCACCTCGAAAGATACCGACTGTAGTGCGGTGGTGGAACCATAGATTTTGGTCAGACCGCTTGCTTGGAGAAGTGGAGGCATTGTGCGTAGTATAGCCCACGGAAGCTGCTACCTGTCGTTTAGGAGACGAGATGATGTTATTCGACGCGCCTTGCTGAGGGTATCGGCTATATGGATGATTCGCCCTAGCATATTCAACGGAGGTGCTGGTCATGCGCACGCTGGGTCGGGTGGGGCTAGTTAATTCCAGGGGATTGGCGGCTGCGCAAACCTCTCGAACCGTCACTTAGATTTGCCGTATGCCTAACCCCCGCCCAACTAAGCGTGCGCAGCACCAGCACCTTGTGGGGGGATGGGATCGCTGGTACGCTTCGGGCGGCGCTGTAGTTGGCGCTAGTAACCCCGCTTTGAGGTGGCAGATGAACGTAATCTGGATTGTTGCTGACACGTTTCGCCAGGACCATCTGGGCGCCTATGGCAAGGCGCCGGTCATGACCCCATCTCTAGACGCGTTGGCCGCGAAGTCTACCCGGTTCAACAGGCACTATGCGGCTGGTTTCCCTACGATGCCAACCCGAGCCGATCATGCGACGGGTCGGTGGACGATGTCGTATATGGGCTGGGAGCCCCTGCCGGTGGATTCGATAACACTTGCCGAGACTCTGGCGGCCGATGGGGTTCATACTGCTGCGATGGTGGATACGCCGTTCTACCTGCGCGGTGGTATGAACTATGACCAGGGCTTCCAGACGTTTTCGATGCACTCGGGCCAGGAGGGCTCGGTGACGCGGCTCATCGAGACGCATCATCACGAGTCCCGCGATATCAAGGCGGCCTGGCGTTATGAAGGGGACCGCAATGTGGCGCAGACCGTCACGGGCGCCATGCAGTGGTTACAGGGACATCACAAGGAGGAGTTCTTCCTCTATATCGACACGTGGGATCCCCACGAGCCGTGGGACGCTCCGTCCTATTACACCGAGCTGTACATGCCGGACTACGACGGTGAGGTTGTGCAGCCCATCTATGGCCACTGGCAGGATGCGCCGGGTTACACCGATGCAAGGGTGCGGAAGGCGCTAGCCTCCTACAGGGGCGAGGTTACGATGGTCGACACCTGGATGGGCTACCTGCTGAGGATGGTCGAGAACATGAGGCTGATGGAGAATACCGCGATCATCTTTACGTCGGATCACGGATTCTACTTCGGTGAGCACGATGGGCTCTTTGGCAAGCTTACGTTTGACAAGGGACCGGACGGCGCACTGTTCAAGCATGGCGATGCGAACGCACGCTGGGACTTTTCGCCACTCTATGAGGAGATAGTGCTGCTGCCGCTGCTGGTCTACGTACCGGGCGCAGATCCAGGCGTCTACGGAGGACTTACTTCTGCCGTGGATGTTATGCCGACCGTTCTGGAGATGATGGATAGGCCGGTTCCGGAGTGGGTCGAGGGGATTTCAATGCTGCCCGGGGTCCACGATCGCTCGGCTCCGGGTCGTGATTTTACCGTATCGACCGTTCCGTTCGCCAATCCGGGCGACCCGGTGCGATCGGTGGACAATATCCGGAGACAGCTGGGACGCGCTCCGGTAACGACTGTTACTACCGACGAGTGGTCGCTCCTGTACAGTGTGGATGAGGGTGCGTCGCAGTTGTATCATCTGCCGACTGACCCGAACCAGACGAACGACCTGATTTCGGGCAAGGGTGATATTGCCGGCGATGTCCACCAGAGCCTGATCAAGTTCATGAACGAGACCCGTGTGCCAGAGGGCCTGGTCAAGCCGAGATCAAGCCTCCTCCTATAAGTGCTGCGGTGCTGCGCACGCTGGGTAGGCTCGCGCCAGGGGGGGTGCGTACGCGATCAGGGGTGCTGCACGATTGGGCTTGCAGATGGGCGGTGGTTCGACGGGCTCACCATGAGCGGAAGACGGCAGCGCACCATGAAGGCCTATCCTCCGCTCACCCTGAGCCTGTCGAAGGGCCTCGCCGCAGTTGTAGAATTGCGTTCCAAACTCGTACTTGAGGAACAAGAACATGCAGATTGTGGCTGGTGGTGTTATCTGGGATGGCAATGATGCTCCCATCGAGCACAGGACGTGCGTACGAACCAATGTCTCGTTGGCCAGTGACGGCACCCTGTACGTTGCGTTCCGGTGGGGCAGCGCTCGCGAGTCGCTTGACGGCCACGAGGGCCTCATGGCCAGCGTCGATATGGGGGAGACGTGGGAGGTGCGCTTCGACGGCTGCGGCATGGGTTCCTGGGATGGGGTTCCGGGAGAGGTCAAAGGGTTCGAGACGTTTGAGACGGCGCCTGGCGAACTGTTGGGGACGGGGTTGGGGTCGGACGCGTCCGACCCGGATGCGCCATTTATCCACCCTGAAACACAGGGCCTGCTGCCGATGCGCATCTTTCATACTGATTCCTCGGACGGAGGCCGCACGTGGGGGCCGCGACGCAGGATCGAGACGCCGCCATATCCGGGTTCGCCCTGTAGCCACGTAGTCCGGCTTTCCAATGGGTCCCTTGCTCAGCCGTACGAGTATTGGAAGGTATATGAGGATCCATCGCCCGCCCGTCCTGGCGCAAGGATCCTGTTGTCTCATGACGATGGGGCCACGTGGGATGAGGATGTGCTCGTTGCAGAGCACCCAGACAATGCACTGTACTACTGGGACCAGCGCATCGACGTTCACCCTGAGACGGGTCAGCTAGTTGCCATGTTCTGGACCCACAGCCCTGTTACAGGCGAGGTGCAGGAAGTGCATGTCGCCTGGGGCAGCCCGGATGGCCGCTCGTGGTCTATCCCGCAGGGCACGGGACTGCCGGGCCAACACTGCCAGGGTGTGCCGCTGGGAGGGGATCGGCTGCTTGCGATCTACTCTCGTCGCAGTGATCCGCCGGGAATCGTGGCATCGATCAGCGAAGACTTTGGGCAGACGTGGGATCGGGCTAGGGATCTGAGTGTCTACGACAGTGGGGTCGGGACGGAGTCGGGGGCCAGTGGATCAAGGGAGCAGGCCGACCTGTGGGCTGACATGGTCGCCTGGAGGTTCGGGCATTCGCGGGGTGTAACGCTGCCGAACGGCGAGGCGTTTGTCGTGTACTACGGAGGTGACGACACGGTTAAACGCGCTCGTTGGGCGAGGATCTCGCCACAGTCTTAGTACAACGGGAGTGCAGAGGGGCTGCGCCCCTTTGCATCTTGAAGTCTTACACCTGGGGGGCACGTGCCCCCCAGGTGTTTTTGATCTATCGCTTGGCGCGGACGGAGGACTCGAAGGCAGTCATCTTGGACAGCGGTAGGCGGGGCCAGGTCCTCTTCCACTCGTCCTTGACGGTCAGGTTGAGCTTCGGGCCGAGGCCCTCAATCTCCATGACGACTGAGTCGCCGTCCTGGATCGGGCCGAGCCCGACGTGGTTGGTGCCGGTGGAGATGACGTCACCAGGCTTCACGGTGATGATCCAGGAGACCCACTCCAGAACCTCGTAGACATTGCGACCCATGTCAGACGTGTTCACGTCCTGGCGGAGGTCGCCGCTGACCCATAGTTTCACGGCGAGCTTCTGCGGGTCGTCGACCTCGTCCGCAGTCGTGATGGCGGGGCCCATGGGGCCGAAGGTGTCCCACGACTTCTGCCAGAAGAAGCTGTTGTTGCCGTTGGGCTCCAACCCGCGGGCGGACACGTCCATGAAGTTCACGAAGCCGAAGATATTGTCCTTGGCTTCCTCGGCGGTGATGTGGTCGGAGGTCTTGCCGACCACTACTCCTAGCTCGGCCTCGTGGTGGAAGTGAGGCACGGGGCAGTCTGGCAGGATGATCGCGTCGCCGTCACCGATAACGGAACTTGGCGACTTCAGGAAGGCGTCGCGGTCCGAGACCAGGCCTGCGCCCTCCATGTAGTTGCCTGCCATGCAGACCAGGCGGCCTGGCTCGGGGAGCGGGGCTCGCAGTCGTACGGAGTCGATCGCCACACCGTCTGCGGCCTTGACGGCCTTTTCAATTGCGCCCCTGTACTGGTCGAAGTTCTCGATCAGGCCGGCCATCCATGTCTGACCGTTCAGGTGGGGGACGGCCTCTACCACACTGGAGATGTCTACTACGCGGTCCTCTTTGATGACGCCTGGGATGTGATCGTTGAATAGAACAAGTTTCATTGTTTTCCCTCGGGTATTTCGCCTAGCGGCGCTAAGTTCGAACCGACTATGCCTTGGATACTGTGTTGCGCAGCGTTCCGACGTTCTCCACGAAGCCCTCGACGACGTCGCCGGGCTGGATGAAGATCTCATCGGTGGTGCCATCCGGCAACGGGACCACACCAGTTGCGATAAGGTCGCCAGGCTGCAGGGTGCAGAGCATGGAGATGTATGCGATCTGGCGAGGGATGTCGTAGAGCATGCGCTTTGTATTGCCGTCTACTCGAATGTCGCCATTGATCTTCGTCGTTATTCGGAGGTTGTTGGGGTCGCCGACCTCAGATGCGGGGACGATCCACGGGCCCACGGGGGAGTAGCCGTCGAGCCACTTGCCGTTGAGCCACTCAAACCAGTGTCCCGCCGGGTCGCGACCGGCGTTCAATCGCAGGTCTCTGCCAGAGAAGTCGTTAATGATCGTGTAGCCAAAGACGTGGTCGAACGCATCGGCCTGGGAGATGTCCTTGCCGGGCTTGCCAATTACTACACCTAGCTCAATCTCCTCGACGTTGTTGATCGTTGCCGTCTTTTGGTGCGGGATCTCGTCGTCGGGCCCGATGAGAGCGGTGAAGGGCTTTATGAAGAATTTCGGAATATTCACGTCCACGTCGACATCGGAGTCGGTGGTGTGGGGGTGGTAGTTGCCGGCCGTCGCGAGGATCTTGCCAGGTTTGCCGACAGGAGCCAGGAGTCGTACATCGTCTAATTTGTAGGTGGAGAGTGCCGTGGATGCTATCTGCTTTAGTCCAGCGTCGTCCAAAAGCAGGAGCGTAGAGACGTTGCCGTCCGCCCCGGCAACCTCGGCCACATTGTCGTTCTCATCGATTAGCCCGGCTGATGGCGTGGATGCCCCGGGTGCCAAAAAGCGCGCAACTCGCATTCTCTCCTCCTTGGGGAAAGACTCAATAGATTTGGCCGCCCGGACCCCTGGCAAACTCGCCGCGAGGCGGCATTTTGACGTGGATTCCAGACGACGCGCCAATTCTACCTGTACGCCGATGGGGGAGTCAACCAGAATAGAGGAGGGGCCGGTATACTACGCGGCGCACATCGATTCGCGGAGGGCGTTACACGTCGACTCCAACCCAACGGACACTGGTGGAGCGTTGTCGCGATGTTCTGGCGAAGCTGCGGTCTGCGGTCCACAATTTGCAGTCCCACAACTTAGCAAGGGCCAGGTAAAGCGATCCATGGACGGTGTCTTGCGCCAGGGAGCCCGCGAGTGCCAGGGCTCTGTCGTAGAGGACAGATGGCTCGTCGATGGCGACGATGTTGAGCAGCGTGTCCAGCATCTCAGCCGCATCGACCGGGCTAATCTCCCGGCGACGGACCCTTTGATGCAGCGTGTTGGTGATCTCGGATCGGAATGCAGGAGGCGAAATGATGTGTTCCGACGCGGACTGCCACCGATCCCAGATCTTCAGTGCTTCCCCAGTGTAGTCCTCCGAGAGTGCCCACTTGAGAGCCAGACTCGCGTCTATGACGACGGTCAAGGTTCGATGTTTCCGGAGTCATCGGGTGCCTCCTGGGTGCGAGAGCCCCGAGCCTCCTTGATGATGTCTTCGCTGCTTACGCTGAATTGCCGCCCCTCGTTGGCTCGAACACGGAGCGCGTCGTTACGGGCGCGTGCCTCGTCGGACAGATAACCTATGTTGGTCCGGGGGCTGAAGAACGTCTCCAGTTCGGCGGTGTTCAAAAGGGAGGTTCTGCCATCACGTGGATCTGTCCGAACGCGGAGCTGCCCAGAGTGTACGAGGCGGTGGAGCTTAGACCGGCTGACCTCATACTTGAGCGCCGCGTCTCAGATATTGACACACTCTGCCTTCTGTTGGGTATATTTCATGTACGTCTCAATGTAGCGCGGCAGCGGAGGAGGTTCAATATGTATCGTTGTGTTGTTTAGGTCCTAGCCTCGACTCCCGATAGCGCCTCAAGGACCTTGACGTAGGCCTGGATCCCTTGATCTCCGTGGCCGGTCTGTTGCGCGGATCGGAACACCTGAGTCACGATGGGGGTTGTGATGAGGGGCAGATTGTTTTCGGTGGCGGCCTCCAGGACGAGCCGGAGGTCCTTGTGAGCCAGCTTTACCATGAAGCCGGGGTCGAATTTGCCCTGGACGAGGGCGGGTCCGAGGTTCTCCACCATCCATGAACCCGCAGCGCCGCCTCCCAGGGCCGACAGCACGGCGTCGAGGTCTGCCCCGTTGCTGGCGGCGAAGACTAGCGCCTCACACATCGCTGCCATGGTGCCCAGACCGGTGATTTGGTTGGCCAGCTTGGTCACCTGTCCCATTCCGCTCGGACCGCAGTAGGTGATTTTCGTGCCCATCGTCTCCAACACCGGGAGGCACCTGTCGAATATTGCCCGGTCTCCGCCGGCCATGATTGAAAGGGCTCCGGCAGCTGCCCCGGTTACTCCGCCGCTTACGGGTGCGTCGATCATGTGCGAGCCCTGTTTTTGCAGTGCGGCCGCGATCTTTCGTGTGACTGCCGGAGAGATGGTGCTCATGTCGATGACGATTGAGTCTGACGCTGCGCCCTGAATTATGCCATTGGGGCCCAGGATCACGTCTTCGACGTCCGCGGAGTCCGAGACACAGGTGATGGTCACTTCGCTCCCGCGCGCCGCCTCGGCGGCAGAGGCAGCAGCTTGTGCGCCGCCGGCCACCAAGGGCTCCGTGCGGGACGCCGTCCGGTTCCAGACTTTGACGTCGTGGCCCGCTGCCACAAGATTCTTGCACATGGGGGCACCAATGAGGCCCAGGCCGACGAATCCGATCTTTGTCATTATGAGGTAGCTCCTCTGTCCGCATTTGGTCTAGTGAGGCCGCTGAAGCAGGTTCAAACCATCGATGTGCGGCGTCTCCAAGACCTGGGGGGATTATAGAGGAGAGATTCGGAACTGCACCACCGGGCACCCTGGGCGGAATGTGGCTCGCTCACGACCCGCATGGTACGAATAGGGGCAGTTCTGGGCCGAAATCTGGGGGCCGAGGGACCCAAAATGGAGCGCTCAGCGTCTTGACACAAAATTGTAGTCGTGATAGCTTTCACACGGCCATTCGGCGATGCTGATATTCACCGAGGAGAGTAGTGGACCCAACGACGCCGACCTTTGCTGCTTGGGCCGATATAGGCGACCTAATTACAGGCATGGCCGCAATGGTGGGGCTGGTCGTATTCTTTTCCACTAACATGCTCATCGGGCACATTTTTATCCCGTCCCTGGTGGCGTCGTCCCATATTCCTGAGAAACTGCAGAAGGTGCGGCCCGTCTTCTACG
>JASLXL010000069.1 GCA_030740335.1 SAR202 cluster bacterium
TTTGCTCGCGCGTACTGAACCCCTGACCCAATCCAGATCTGGCATCAACAATATGTACGAGTGGATCGAGGATTGGTGGAAGATCCCTGACACAGAGAGCACCAGAACCGGCTGATCACATCACGGCATAGTGGTTAGCGAATCAGACGAGGTCTATTCAGGGCATCAGGACGACCCTATCATCCAGATTTTCGACACCGATGGGAAATTTCTGCGGTCGTGGCCTAGTTATTGTGGCGACGCCACCTCACACCACCTATGGATAAAGAGATTATAAGCCTATCTGGGTTGCGGTCAACGAGGTCCGCAACGGCGGCAATGGCGATATCTGGGTCACGGATGACTACGGAGCACATCTGAACACCGCTCTGCAAGTGGTTGGGAGAATCTGTCAACAATATCGGGTGAAGAGAGTGACGCCGGGGCCTTCGACTGCCCCCACGCGATATTCATCGACATACGTAAAGGCGTTCCGGAGTTGTACGTGGCGGACCGTAGCAACGGCCGAGTCCGGGTGTACGATGCTGACGGGAAATGGCTGCGAATATTCGGCGAAGACTTTCTGGCGAATTTCAGAGGCTTCGTGGCGTACGGAGATACACTGGTGATAGTCGAGCTAAATGCTCGCATGGCAATCTGCATGTCACGGAGTGGCTGATCGGCGGCAAGAGTCGCCATGGAGACGATCGCCGGGAGTAAAACCGTCGAAGGGTACTCGCACCTAGAGTTGGCTGACATGGTCGGATCCTTGCGCGAGAGCTTGACCGCTACCCTTGATCGCTTTAAGCATAGTAGTCCTGTAACCGTCGGTCGCAAGCGAGTCGTTATTCGCGACAGAAGTCGACTCCAGCGAATTGTACTCCAGAGATCGGGCGCCCGATCCTAACCTCATTTTGCACTACCCCTCGACACCTGTCCGAAGCCACTCGTATCATGGCGAAATACGTTGACATCAAGCGCCCTCCCCTGCTATATTTTAGCTATCGAGACGGCTTCTAAACTGCCTCGAAACGATACAGTCATGGGAGCAGCCGTAGTCGATCCCCGGCTCAAAATTGACAAGGATGGTCTCTAGGCCTCCCTAAACGGCCACTCATCCCACTCATCCCCAGCACGACCTCGACTCGCCGTGCCCCTAGGCGCTACGACCGAGACGCTGGCGACCTTGTAGGAGAAGCTAGTTGAAGAAGACCGACTTCGTTGTCCGATTCGCAGGGGAGGGCGGCCAAGGCTTCCTGACCGCCGCTACGGGCTTCGCCCGGGCCAATGCCAAGGCAGGCTACCACACGCAGACCTTTGCGACGTTCCCCTCCCAGATCACAGGCGGACCTACCTTCATGCAGGCCCGCGTTTCTACAGAACAAATGTTCAGTCGCGGCGACGCCCTTGATGTCCTTGTCGTCTTCAATGACCATGCCTACCAAGAGCACAAGGACGATGTAAAGCTTGACGGTCTTATCGTGTATGACTCTGACAAGCTGCAGATAGCAAACGACGCCAGAGGACTGGGCATACCGTTTGACAAGCTGGCCAAGTCCACGGGAAACTCCAGGGCTGCGAATATGGTCATGATGGGAGCGCTGGCAGGACTTGTTGGCGTTCCCCAGGTTATCCTCGAAGAATTCGTCCGGAAGCGCTGGGGCAACGTTGCTCGTTATGGCGAGGATATTGTTCCTCAGAACATTCAGGCGATGACGCTGGGCAGGGAATCGGCCGCAGAAAGCGGTTTCAGTCTGGGCGAACTGGCGGAGCCTAATGTCCCCGACTACGAGCAAATATTCCTCAACGGCAACCAGGCCATCAGCCTGGGCGCCGCCCACGCGGGGGTAAATTTCTTCGCCGGCTACCCCATCTCGCCGGCGACGACAATCTTACTGTGGATGGAGGCTAACCTGGTCGGAGAGGGCCAGTTCGCGTACCAGGTTAGCTCTGAAATCGAAGCAATCACCGCCCTGGTTGGGGCCAGTTATGGTGGCGCCAAAGCCATGACTTCGACGGCGGGCCCTGGGCTATCGCTGATGAGTGAAGGACTTGGGCTAGCCTGGATGGCGGAAATTCCACTGGTGGTGGTTGATGTGCAACGAGGCGGTCCGGCGACAGGACTCCCGACCAAGACCGAGCAGTCTGATCTGCTGAGCGCAATGAAGCCGTCCCATGGCGACATCTCAGTCCCTGTAATCGCGCCAGGTACGGTGGAGGAGTGTTTCTACGGCGCAGTCGCCGCAGTCAACTGGGCAGAGCGCTATCAGGGTCCTGTTATTTTGCTAAGTGAGCACGCGCTGTCGGAGCGAGAGCAGAACATTCGAAAGCCCGATCTGGACAGCGTCAAGGTCGAGAACCGATTGGTTTACACAGGCGATAACGGCTACCGTCGCTATGAAGGCAGCGAGTTATCGGCGATGCCGATCCCCGGAAATCCCGGCAGCTACGTGGCGAACGCGAGCGAACACGACCCCCTTGGTGATACGACCCACCTCGGTTCCCGCCACGTGGAGATGACCAACAGGAGATTTTCCAAGCTGAACCTTCTTTTGGATGGTGCCTACGAGTCCGAGAACGCAGATGCTCGGATTGCTCTGATGCCCTGGGGAGGCTCGAAGGGCCCTAGCCTCGAGGCCTATCAGCAACTCGTGGCGGCAGACATGGACATCGCGTGGTACTACACCATGTACTTGAACCCGCTTCCACCGAAACTGCTGGAGGAGCTCAGACAGAAGGATCTGGTCCTTGTTCCTGAGCTTAACTATCTCGGACAGCTATCGTCCGTGCTTCGAGCGGAGGGCGTGAAGGCCGAGTCGATTACCCAGTACACAGGTCTGCCCCTGGGCATCAGCGATCTCGTCGAGCGCGTGACGCAACGAGTGGCTGCCCCCAAGCAGGAAGGAATCACAGTATGACGCAGAAAAACCCAGAGTACGACTTCAAGTGGTGCCCGGGCTGCGGCGATTTCGGCGTCAGGCGAGCCCTTGAGCGCGCCATTGA
>JASLXL010000070.1 GCA_030740335.1 SAR202 cluster bacterium
CCATATGTCCGTTCCCAGTGGAGCGACTTGACCTTTTTAATCTCTACTGCGGTAGGCCCCCAAGCCCGGATCGGAGCTGGGAGGACTTTGAAGATAGCCTCCAGTTGTCGATTGAGGAGATGGCGTCCAGCATCATCATCGACGAGGTCGAGAACGAGGAGGTCGAGGTGGAGGTCGTACACGTTTGGGCCAGCGAGTTCGGCTTTGAGCCCGGGGGCCCAAGCGATTGACAGCTTGTGGGCGGAGCGGAGTCTGGCCGGTGGAGAAGCCTCAAAGCACGAGAGCCTTCCCTACCGGCCCTCCAATCGACTAGCCGTCTCGGAAGATTAGTTCTGCATGGTGGACAGTGACACGCGGGAAGCTTGTCGAACTCAGAGCCATTGGTAGCGGCCCTCAGTGCCCGGTTTTGGTTGCTTCCAAGCAATCTAATAGCATTCCTGAATCCAGCACCTGCCTGAAGTAACTAGAACCGAGAAGTGCTGTCGATAGCCCATCGGGTTGGCCTGATGGCTTCATGACCGTTTGAATCGGTAGGAGACAGCCCAGCCCACGGTACCCAAAACATGTGAGGAGGTTCAGGAGCAAGTCATGGCCCAAAGGATCATCACCAACAACCGTTACTATCGCGACATCGCTGACGATGCCTGGAGAGTCTTGCTGCGGGCTTCCAACAAGCCGGTGATGTTCCTCCGGGGCCTGGAGGTAGTAGAGCTACGTCGGGATGCCGACGGTCGCATCGCCGTCACAATGGTGACACGCGACGCTCTTAGGGACACCTTGGACCGCGTGGCTGACTTTGTGACGGTGCGAAAGAGTAAGGGCGGAAAAGCGAGTTGGTCCCCAAGCTCGCCTCCACCCACTGTAGTAGGCCACATGCTAGCCCACCCCCACCCACAGATCCCTGTTTTGAAGGGTGTTGCTGAAGCACCGGTATTCTCCGCTGGAGGGCAGCTTCTCCAGAAGCCAGGATATCATCGGTCGGCTGGAATATTTGTTGATCTGCCACAGGGGTTCCGTATGCGTCCCGTGCCCAGGAACCCCGGCCCTCGCCAAGTCTCCAACGCCCTCTCGGAGCTGCTTGACGTCTTCAAAGATTTCCCGTTCATTACGGCCGTGGACCGGGTTAATGCTGTAGGCTTCCTGCTCCTGCCTTTCGTCCGGGACATGATGGATGGGGCCACTCCACTTCACCTAATCGAGTCCCCCACCGAAGGCACCGGCAAGGACTACCTTGTCGACGTCTGCGCTGCCATCGCTACCGGAACTCGAAGTACATCCCTATCTCCGCCACGGGATGAATCTGAATGGCGACGCACCTTGACCGCGATGTTTTTGTCCGGGTGTCATCGGATCCACCTCAACAACATCAATGAGCTTGCCTCAAGCACTCTGGCGGGGGCAATCACAAGTCAGGATTGGAGTGACAGGCTTGTAGGCAGTTCCAGGGAGGTGAGAGCCCCCATCTACTGCCTATGGGTGGCCACCGGTAACAATCCTCGCCTGTCCCGGGAGATGGCTCGCCGGGTTGTTCCCATCAGATTGGATGCCGGAAGGGAACGACCAGCGGACAGGAGATTCTCTGTCCCGAATCTCGTGGAAGTTGTGCTTTCCCGGAGATGGGATTTGGTTCGAGACGTGCTAATCCTGGTTCAAGCTTGGATATCCGCCGGGCGGCGATATGGGTCCGTTGAGTTCGGCAGCTTCACCGCCTATGCACGCATCCTCGGGGGAATCTTGGAAAACGCAGGCCTTCAGGGCTTCCTGACCAATCGCGACCGGACGTTTCAGGCACCGGACCCAGAGCGGGAAGAGCTAGAGGTCTTCATAAGCCACTGGTGGGAGAAACATGGAGAAGCTGTAGTTTGCTCACGCGATTTGTACGACATGGTGGGCAACGAAGAACTGCTGCCCACCGTTATCGCTGCGGCCCCAAGCCCCGCAGCCGGACGGACCAGACTTGGCAAGCTGCTTGCTAAGCATCGAGATCAGGTGATCGTAGGCTGGCAGGTGGCCTTCGTTGGCAATGATGGGCACACACACGCGACGAAATGGCGGTTGATGCAGACACCAGACGCGAAGGATGCGAAGGGTGCGATAGGTGGGTACCCGACACCATAGAATCGTGTACGCCCATAGAACAGTGAGGGACCGGGGTGGGTTTTACCCTCGCTCCTTTCGCATCCCTCGCAGTGGGCTCAAGAGCAAGAGTCGGATTAAGGTAACAGACCAGGGGCCATGCTCGCCACTCGATCGAGGGGGCGAGCGCCCCGACCCGGGCGATGAGGCACCTGCTCGGCCACGTCATGTTCCATCAGGTCGCAATGAGCCGGGCCCTAGACCACCGCCAGCATCTGCCATCTACCCCGTTGAGTCGAACACTCACCCCTTGGCACGGCCCAGCTCCCACAGACCCCTCTCCGTGATCCTGAGCCTCATTCCTGGAGGTTTTGGGGCCAATCCCGGACCTGAGATCCGCCGCGGGATACCACGATAATACCTCTACCACCGATATCGGTCTCCCACGCATTGAATCCGGTCGCAGTCGACGCTCCACCCTTTCCTGACGATGGTATCCTGGAAGTCCCCGACGGGGACCCTCATAGACATGTCTTCCAGCAGGAGTGCATCCAAGACATCGAATGTGCCCTTGCCTGGGTACCTTTGGCCGGGCGCAACTAATGGCTTGGCAGGCGAGCAAGGAACCATCCCTGTTCATCGGGATCGATAGTGTCGGTCTCCCCCTCGGGGATAACCTCGCTGCGAGTTGAGCACTGGGAGGTCCCAGTGTCGGTCTTCAAATTGGCGCAGCAGAGTCTTCTCAGCGCGGGTAGTTGCATCTGGGCTGAGAACAGCAAACCTGAACGCGACCTGAATTCCTTCCCGGAGTCGAATGCGCTCGAGACGGTTCGCGACCACGTGTCGACCAAAATGGTTCAAGAGTTCACTCTTCAGACCGGTTATCGACTGTCCGATATAGAGGGTGCGCGTCATACCTTTGTATCTTGGGTATTCGGCGGATTGAAGAATCTCGTACACTCCAGAATCAAGAGGGGCATAGTTTTCCGCTGACTCTCTGGTAAGAGGGTATTCGGCAGACCAGTTGATTGAACCTGGATCCCTCTTGCCAGAAGATTCTGGCCCTCTCCGCAAATCCGACCGGAGATTGGTGCCTACGGTGGCCGGGGACATGGGATTCGTTCCTCGGACGCTGTCAGGCGGCGGTATGTCGCCTATTACAGGATGTACGCCCATACGATTATCGTATCGCGGGCGCTTGACGACTCGACCCTCTTTGATAAGAGACCGGATGGCTGGATTGACTTGCTGTTGGTACGCCCCCGGCCCGAACAGCGCTCCAGCGATCTCTGTCTCCGTCAATCCGAGGTTACGGATAACGTAGGCGAGTACCCGCTCTTTGACCGAGGCCATATTGTTCCCTTTCTTGATCCGGTGTCTCCGACAGTCCTAAACAGGAAATGCTGACCTGATCCGAAATCAAGACCAGATAGCTTAGAGTCCAGCGGTTATTCTAGCTCGTTCGGCGACGGTCTCCTGAGGCGCACTGTTGCAGATGAGAGCAGTGCAGCCTGGCCGCGTTGTGATCTATGCTCCACGCTTCCGCGGTGGCCTACGCTTCCAGTATGTCCCCGAACCAGCGCGTCCTGACACTCGTACCGGAAGTTCCCGGGGAAAGTTCAGATAAACATCAGGGCCCGGCTTGAATACCGGCGATCCGGACGGGCAGGGTGCTTGTGCGATCGCCCCGAGGCGTTGAGGCACGGACCCTGTATGTACCGGCGGCACTACGACCTGGAACGCCGGGTGCGGTGGGAATGCTTGGGTTGTCGCGAGCCTTAGTATATATTCTAGCTTGCACGATTTACAGCGACGAGGAGGGGTTATGAGTGGTTACGCCCTACGGTTGTTCGAGGACATCCTGACTGCGGCGGAGAGCGTGACGCTGCCGCCTCGACGCCGGGTGGTCTACGTCGTCGAGGGGACGGCGCTGGTCTCTGCCGATGGGCAGGCCAGCACGTTCGCGGCTAATAGCGCTTGGTTCGGAGCCGGTTCCTGCACTGTGCTGGCGCGTGCAGAAAGGACCCGCCTCTGGCGCTGGGAGCTGGTGCAGGAGCCCGTTAGCGACGATGGCGTCGTCTCCGGCCCCGGAGTCATGTCGCGTCCGCTGCTGATGAGCGACATTGAACTGGATCCCACGAGTCAGTACCTGATGCGCTGCGACCGGGTGGATTTTCCGCCAGGAGGGATCGCTTACACCCACACGCATGCGGGACCGGGGATACGGTGCCTGTTACGGGGAGGAATCGAGATTCACGTAGGCGACGAGGCGTTTTCGCGGCAGCCGGGCGAGGCTTGGTTCGAGCGGGGCACCGATCCCGTTCTGGCGTTGGCCTCGAGGGACGAGCCGACGAGTTTCGTGCGAGCGATGATCCTGCCCCGCTCCTTACATGGGCAGAGTTCGATCAAGTACGTGAGAGCCGAGGATCTGCACAAACCCAAATTACAGGTGTACACCCGTTTTGCCGACGAGTTCATAGACCTGTGACTTTAACCGAAACTCTCCTCGCACTTCGCTTCTCTTCTGGCTTCAGCCAAAACTAGCCTACCGGAGATACTCCTCAGCTGGGTGACTCTTCGCTCTTTACTCCACATCTGGGGATGGGAACTATTTGGCTAACGTTCACAGATCGCCTTCTTCATAGCCTGGCTTTGCCCGGGCCAACACCAGACCGGCAGGGCGTGGCTCAGAGAGCCCCGTAGAGGCCACCCCGGCACCGTAGCCTACCGAGACACCGGCCGATTACTGCAAGGAAGCACCAGACGGCGTTCTAGCGGTACAGCCGGGGCGAGGTTGTCTGGTGGAGCCACAAGACGGCAGATGGGAAGTGGTGTCGGGAAAGTAGACCCGGCGCACCCTACTCGACAGAACAGGCCTCTGGGGTTCGCTCCTGGGGCCTTTTGAGTTTGACAGGGAAAGAATGCTGGACACCCAAGTACGCAGAGTTAACCACCGCCACAATCGATGCCTAAACAGGTGTGTCGGTACCACATGCCGCAATAACCACAATCGATGCCGCCGCAATCTGCATCAGTCGGCCTGACATGTCCCAGTTTTACTAAACCGTCATGGTATAATCCCAACGCTAAGGAACACGTAGAGTACTTCGATCTTAAAGTCTCGAAAGCAGTCTCGTTGCCAGGAGCAGGGCGATCTTGAGACACTTTAAGTTGGTTATCGTTGTCTTCGGATTGGTGGCCGTAGTTGTTGGCTGAAATGGACCCGATTGGTTGGACAGGAGTTCGGCGAAAATAAGCGAGAGTACCGCTATTTCGTTCCCGCGAGCTATCAGCGGCTTTTGGAGGCTTCACTGGCGATCCGCAACCAAGTCCTTCTGACACGCCGGATTATGCGCCTCTTGGTGGTTATTGCGCAAGGAGTCACCATTCCGGAGCGGTATTCGACCCCCAGTTCTTAGTAACCCGCAGATCCGTGTCCAATCGGACTGTGCCAAATCGGTGAACTCCGGGGCGGAAATCTTGCCAGACTAGCGTTTCATGGGTCGTCCCCGTGAGATGCAACGTATGCTGTAGAATAATGCCCTCATGCCTTCCTGTAGACCGTCAGCGATAATGGGACACATTGGTGTGTAAGAAAACCCGAGAAAGGGGAGGTGGCGTGAGCTCCTGGAATGAAGGTAGATTAATTCCACTTACTTAGTAAAGCGGTGATGGCATACAAGATTC
>JASLXL010000071.1 GCA_030740335.1 SAR202 cluster bacterium
CTGGCCCGGCCCGGACGGGACCCCCGTCAGGAGTTTGAGCCATTCTACTTTGCCGAAGGTGTAAACAAAATCGAGGACCTGACGAAGGGGATGAAGCTGCCGGGAGTGGTAACCAACGTGACCGATTTCGGTGCCTTTGTCGATGTGGGGGTACACCAAGACGGGCTGGTCCACATCAGCCAGATGGCCGACAGATTCGTGAGAAATCCCTCAGATATTGTCAAAGCTCAACAGCAGGTGATGGTCACCGTGCTAGATGTAGAGCTGGGGCGCAATCGCATTTCCCTATCAATGAAGGGTTAAGCTATTGTGTGGGCCGAATCGGGTCGAGATAAAGATATACCTCCCGGTTGTACCTAATCCCCCACGGGACTCCTGGCCGTTGGGTTCCTTCACCACACACCACTCCGCATGACCCTGTCTCTGGGGGCAGTATAGGCGAGGGCTACGGCCTAGCCGCCCGTCCACACCGGTGGTCGGGGGTAGCCGGCTGGTCGTTTCCATACCGCCTCATAGCCAATCGCGAGGTAACACTCAAGCTTCGTCACGGGTGGCGCGAACCCGGGGCGCCGCAGCAAGTGCGCGGTCAGCTCAGTCCCCTCCGTCAGCCGCAGCCGTCAGCGGTTGGGTAGAAGGGCAGCCAATCGTCGTTGGGGCAGACGCCGGTTATCTCGTCCCCTCGCCAGCTAAACTCGTGCTCCGCGTCGCCAATCACCTCGGTCGTCCGCCTCTCCGGCAGGTCATAGACCACCACGACCTCGTGTGTATGAGAGGCGCCTGGGAAGTAGGCAAAATCTCCGATGCGAGACGGCGTAACGGGCGCGCCCTCGTGGGTAAACCGCACCGACCGGGCCGGCGTCCACCGCGGTATCCGTATCAAGAGGTCTTCGCCGGTGGTAGATGTTACCGTGACTCGCGCGTTTTCGCCGCGCTCAGACCGCACCGTCACCGACTCGTCCTGGTAGTCAAGGTGGAAGTATACCGCGAGGCCAACGTCGGTCGGGACGACGATGTTGTTGTAGACGTCGATCAGCGTGTGAAGACAGGCGGCCGTCACGTCAGTGGTATTGGCCTTCCCGGATTGAGGCCCCCTGTGCATGCCACCGATGGCACCCACGGCCCGCCGCTGAAGTTCCTGGCGCTTCTCGAGGCTGTCATCGACCTTCGCGATGAGCTGCGGCGGCTCGGTAACCTGGGCCGGCAGCAGGCGCGACCTCACGATGCGCTCGACATCGTCGAGATGCTTCGTGCGTCCCGCGTGGAGCCCCAACCAGAGGGCTATCTGGGCGGAGTCTCCCGGGGAGCTCGTCTCGCCGCGTGTCGGATTCTCGACGAAGAGGTCGTGGCAGGCCCATCCCGACTCCTTCACGATCGTAGGGACGGTGACCTCATACGTCGCTGCCACAGCTTCAACGTACTCGTGCTGGCCCGTGGTGACGCCGTAGAGCAGGAGACCGCGCAGCATTCCCAGGTACGAGTGGGTGTGTGCAGAGTTAGAGACGTCGTTGAAGGTGCCGTCAACGTTGACGCTGTTCTTCAGGTGGTACCGGGCGAAACGGCCGGCCAGGTCCAGGGCCAGCGAGTCGCCTGTCGACTCGTAGAACCACACCAGCGCCTCGATGAGTCGACCGTGGGACTCGACTCTTCCCGTTTCGACGACACGCTTCTTCAACAGCTCAGGGTCGTCTTTGAGCGCATCTTGCAGATGTCGACGATATTCGAAGCCGTCCCAGTCCCAATTGCCGTCGTCGTCGCTCAGGCGACCGACCGATTCGAGCATCCTATGCCCTTGCTCGACGGCCCACTCGCTCCCTCGGTAACGGGCCAGGGCGTTCAGGGCCAGCAGCCCCTCCCTGAGCGAATGTATCTCGAAAATGGGCTCACCGAGTTCCGGTCGAAGCGGTGCGAAGCAGACCTGGTCGGGGTTGTCGAAGAAGGCGTATGTGTTCCCCAGCATCCCGCCTTCCAGGTGGGCAGGGACCACAAATCCCGTCGCGTCCTCCAGTCGTAGTACGGCGTCCCACCACCGACCGATGTTGTGGTTGGGGCTCGTCATCCTGAACTCGGCCCTGCGATCGTCGTCTATGCCGAGGCTCCAGTAGGGCAAGTAGTCGCGGGCCGCGCTCAGGCAGTCGAGCAGGTTCTTGCCCGCCATCTCCATTCTTGGCTTCAGGTCCACGCATCACCTCCCGAGGTGAAAGGCAGCGTATGTCTAAGGGGCGCCAGAGTCAAGATGTTGTGTTTACGCTTCTCCGACGCGCCCATATCCGTGCCGCGACCGGCAGGACGTAACAGGTTGGCAAGTCTACGACGGCGCCGAGAGGCCCGACTTCGGGCAGACATTGGATGGGAGCACGGACATACTTCCCACTCCGGGGCTGTCCCACGGTTACTTTCAGACCTGTCTTTTCTACTCCAGGCTATCCGGTCAACTCCACGTCGATCTCCACTGACCTGACGTAGTTGGCGAGCCTCATCAGGTCCCCTAGGGTAGCCCTGGAGGTGTTGAAGGGGCGATAGGACTGTACGGCCAGGTCCGCCCCCGTCCGGTCCAGAGGACGCCGAACTGGTGCTATGGGAAAAGACGAGGGAGTGGGCGGAGATTGAGTTCAAGAAGCAGCGGCCATCTATCGACCCGCTTATGGCCTACACGCTAGGGGAGATTGAAATCCCCGCGCTCGCCCAACAGCGCATGGAGGAGCTACGGGAGCAGTCCGGGCAGTGAGCATGGAGCCTGCCCGTGGGGACAGTGTAGCCTAGGAGGTCACTAGGAAAGCTATACAGTGCAGATAAGAGCGGCGATATACTTGGCAGTTTTCTGCAGACAGCGAGCTCCTGGCAGCATTGTGGCCATTGAAATCATCGCGTTCTGCGGATAATCACTATGGGTGGGACTGAAGTCACTCGCGGACGCTTTCCGCCTATGTCCCTTTATAGCGGTCGTACACATCTCAGGCTAGCTTGTGAAACAGCACCACGTTCTGACGTGGGCACAGCACTTGCCAGAAGAATCGTCTCCCGATCCACCTCATGGTCCTTTTACTGTAGAAGCAGATGTGCGTAGGATCGCGATGGTAGTACCAGTTGGGAAACTCATCCCAGGAGTCCAGCATTCCGGTCATGACTCCAAGCCATCCAGAGGGTCTCAGTATCCGATCCAAAACGCGAAAGTCCCGGATCGGATCCGACATGTGTTCCACAGTCTCAGTGCACGTGATGAAATCATAGCTCCTATCAAGCGCCGATTCGTCTCGGTGAAAAAGAGGGTCGTATAATCGGATATCGTATCCGTTTTCACGCATCATCGCCGCCAGAGCCGGACCCGGGCCGGCACCATAGTCGAGTCCTATCGTATTGGGACGAAGATGGAGCCTCAACGGGTCTAGAATCCGTGACAGAAACCGTCGGTACTCTTCGTCGTCAGGATCGTTGTTATGCTCCAGATAGCGCTTCCTCTGCGCTGTCTCGTCCAAATGAAAGCGGCTTGGAACAAACACGAGATCACAATCAGTGCAACGACGAAATTCGCGACCATTGCCCTTCTCTGCACTTACGTAAAGATGGAGCGTCTCCTTGGAACCGCATAGGGGACACAGGCTCTGTTCTAGCATATTGTCGTTTCGTGGATTTCGTCGGTATTTTTCTGGTTCGGCCAAGGGTGGCACCCTCTAATCTATTGGATACACTAATTGAGCACCACACGCTATCAGGGGCCCACTCAGCGGTGCTGAGGAGTTTGTAACCACTGAGTCCCTGCGTACGCGGAAGATTATTGGACAGAGGTGTGCTGGACCTGGGCAGTTAGCGCCCCTATACAAGACCGCACGACCCTGCCTCTGGGGGGCAGTATAGGCTATGGTGCAAGGAGGAGACAGGGCTTAAAAGGATAACGCTAGAGCGTCTGACGCGGGGTAAGCAGCGCACATTTAGGCTGTGTCGATAGCGAGGATGCTATTAAGGCTTATGAGGCTGTTGTGAGATAGTGGTCTATAGGCCTAGTCTCAGCGCCGCAGCGTAGCTTAGGGTGATTGATGCATTCAGTCGATATCAGGTGCCCAGGTACGGTCCTCCCGCGCTTCTAGGAATCCTTGGTTGACGGGCCGTAGCTTCCAAATCTCGACCTTGCGGATCGTCGTAGACTGGACCTGGTTGTTGCGGCCGA
>JASLXL010000072.1 GCA_030740335.1 SAR202 cluster bacterium
GACGGCTTGCGGTCGAAGGGGAGCCTGCAGCCGGCCGAGTTCGTGGATGCGACAATTGGCTTGATCGGCAGCCCACGGGTTGGCGAGGAAAGCCGCAAGCAGTTGGTAGACCACGCTAGCAAACGCGGAGACCTAGCCTGGAACGAAGACGCCACCCAACGTTCCCTCGAGATGTTCAAGCTAGTGGTATCGCTGAAGGAGCACCAGTTGGCGTAGGTGCTGCGCATCCTGTGTGGGCGTGGCACGTGGATTCGCACTGACAATATGAGGGGAGTCCAGAGGAGCCGCGCCCATTTGCGGTTTGCCCCACAAGGTGTGTAGAGGAGCGGATCTTCGATGCCTGACCTGAGGCCCGCCGAGGGGCCGGGAGAGTGAGGGTGCCCCTCACAAATACATATGTTTTCCCCCTCTTGTTTCGGGAAATATGAGAGAGCGAGAAAGTCCCTACAGTGACCGCACAAAACATGCTTACGAAAATAGCATTGGGGCGCGTCCTCGACTATAGCCACAACATAGGACAATACATGGGCGGTATGGACTGGCCCGGCGAGGGCTTTGTATTGCCCATCGCCACGGCAGTGGCCGCAAACAACACCGTTTACGTGCTCGGACGAGGCGCCGAGAGCACAGGCGTCGCTGCCCCCATGGAACCGCGTGCCTTCGGAACCCGCGTCGGCAAATTCTTCATAGGCCCGGTTCCCGGTGACGAAGAGCACCTACTCACCTTCGGCTCGTTTGGAAAAGCCCCTGGCCAGTTCATGTGGCCGACAGGCATCGCCCTAGACAAAGACGAAAACGTCTACATCACAGATGAATGGCTCAACCGCGTCTCGGTATTCGACAAGAAAGGGAACATCTTGTCAACATGGGGCACCCATGGATCTGGTGATGGGGAGTTGAACCGTATCTCAGGGATAGCTCTTGACGACAACGGCAACGTCTTTCTCGTGGACAGCCTCAATCACCGCGTGCAGGAATTCACCAGCGATGGCAAGTTCTTAGCAAAGTGGGGGGGGCCAGGCAATGGCGATGGCCAGCTAAACTCCCCTTGGGGGATCTGCCTCGACCAAGATGGCTTTGTATACGTCGCAGATCATCGCAACAACAGGGTGCAAAAGTGGACGCCACAGGGTGAATTTCTCCTCAAGTTCGGCAACCCCGGCGACGGCCCAGGCCAATTGCAATACCCCTCCGATGTCACCGTGGATCCCACTGGCGACATCTATGTATGTGACTGGGCCAACAACCGCGTGCAGGTATTCGACGCCGAAGGCACATTCCTGACCAGCATCGTAGGCGATGCTCACGAGCCCTCGAAGTGGGCCCAGATGACCCTCGACGCAAACGCCGATCTGCGAAAGGCCCGTCGCCTCGTTTCGACCATGGAGCCCGAATGGAGATTCGTCCTACCCACCGGCGTAACCTTCGACGCAACCGCATCAAGTCTCATCGTTGCTGACACCCAGCGCTACCGCCTCCAGATCTACAACAAAATCATCGACTACATCGAACCCCAGTTCAACTTCTAATCCTGGCGCCTGAACGGTGGTTCAAGCTCACGCATCGGTCCGAGAAATCCCGCTAGAAGCTGTCTCAGATGGAGCAGCACGGACACGCTATTCGCCAATTGGTAACCAACCGGCGGATGGCGCGCTTTCGCCGAGCTCAGATGGAAATGCCCTTGACCGATGCTCGTTGAACCGAGTACGGGGACTCAGCCCGGGATCTGGACATTCCGGAGTGTAATGCGGTCAGGAGAGAGCGTTGACCAATGCAAACAACATGGCGCGCTATGGTGTGGGGTTTGACTATCGAGATGGCGAGGGTCAGGACTGGATTGGGTCGTGGCATCGCCCTGACATTTCTTCTCCGAATGGAGAACGGCACGGTTCCTCTGGTGTCTGTCTCACCTCTGATGGGGATATAGTACTAGTGGGAGGAGACAACATTCCTTGGGAATTTCCAGACGGTCGGCCGGAGGGAGAAGAAGACTGGTGGGCGACCTTGGAGGGGGAGGTTTTTGAGGTGTCTTGTTCCTCGGTGGAGGAAGCGACGCTGCGCGGATTCATCAGGATCGAATGTGTACGTCTTCCACAAAAAGGGCTGGTCCGCATCAGATCTCTTTGGGAGGCAATGGTCTCAGTACATCCGTGGGTGCCCCAGCACGAGATTACGCGCCGGCTGGTCGTACCCTCATATGAGGCGTTGGAGCGGGTGGAATTTGGTCGTGTTCTTGGACCTATCTATCGAAGATGGTTCCACGAAGCCACCGGGTATGTAGACACCAACCCATTATAGAACGCGTACCTAAGGGAGTGAGCTATCGCCCAGGTATGGGATATTGGGAGACTTAACAACCATCGCCGACAACGCACCCTAGCCAGACAATCCACTGAGCCAGGAATCTGAATGATCGGGTGAGAGGGCCAACTTCCGTCGCCTTGACTGTCGCGGCCCTGCCCTATAGCATTGACCTATTAGTCCCTATCAGGGAGAAACGCTTGGGAACCGCCTGAACGTCCCCGGACGCTGCCGACTTTCGACTACCTAGTCTCCTGCGCTTGCTACCAAGCAGTGCTGGAGGCTAACCTGTGTTAGACACCTCAGACGACTGGCCACAGCAGGTCATTTTGCTATACCGTGGCGTGTGCGGCCAAACCCAGGAAGGACAACTTAGATGGCTACGAAACAATCAGATCAAGAGCTGATCGACCTCAGGATGCGAATTCGCCACTCAACGGCCCACGTGATGGCTGACGTGGTCACGACCCTGTTCCCCGACGCGAAGTTGGCTATTGGGCCGCCCACGGATGATGGCTTCTACTACGACTTCGATATCGACGACCCCATCACGGACGATGACCTAAATCGCATCGAGAAGGCGATGAAGCACGTCATCAAGCGCAACCACAAGTTCGAGCTGCAGGAATATCCTCGCCAGGAAGCCATAGCCAACGCCGCCGACGAGCCGATGAAACTGGAGATCATCGACGGCATACCGGGGGACGAGTCGATTACGACCTACAAACACGGCGAGTTCGAGGACCTGTGCCGTGGTCCCCACGTGGAGTCCACGGGCAAGATACCCGCCTTCAAGCTGCTGAGCGTCGCAGGGGCGTACTGGCGCGGCGACGAAAACCGGCCCATGCTCCAGCGCATCTACGGCACCGCCTTCGAGTCCAGGGATGCCCTCGATGAGCACCTCCATAATCTTGAAGAGGCCCGACGTCGCGACCACCGTATCCTTGGACGTGAGCTTGACCTGTTCTCCGTCCACGACGAGACTGGACCGGGCCTCATCGTCTGGCACCCGAACGGTTCCAGGATCAGAGGGCTCGTCGAGGAGTTCTGGAAGCAGGAGCACTACGCATGGGGCTATGACCTGGTGTACACGCCCCACATCGGGCGCTCGACGCTCTGGGAGACCAGCGGTCACCTCGAATTCTTCAAAGAGAACATGTACGCCCCCATGGACATGGACGGTCAGGACTACTACCTAAAGCCGATGAACTGCCCGGTCCACATCATGTACTACGGGACGGCTCTGCGCAGCTACCGCGACCTGCCCATGAGGATCGGCGAGTTGGGCTCGGTCTACCGCTACGAGCGGGGCGGTGTGCTCCACGGCCTGATGCGGGTCCGAGGCATGACCCAGGACGACGCCCACATCTTCTGCCGGCCGGACCAGGTCGTGGACGAGGTAAACAGTGTCCTGGATCTCACGTTCCATCTCCTGAGCAGCTTCGGATTCACAGAGTACGATGTGATGCTCTCGACTCGCCCAGATAAGGCCGTCGGTGACCCAGATCAGTGGGAGTTGGCGACCGCGTCGCTGCGCTCTACGCTGGAGGCGCGTGGCATAGAATACGGCGTCGATGAGGGCGGCGGAGCCTTCTACGGCCCCAAGATCGACATCCATATCCGTGACGCCATCGGACGAATGTGGCAGTGTACGACAGTGCAGTTCGACTTCAACCTTCCCGAGCGATTCGACCTCTCATACATAGGTGAGGACGGAAAAGAACACAGGCCGTACATGGTCCACCGCGCTTTACTGGGCTCTTTGGAGCGCTTCATGGGCGTCCTTATCGAGCACTACGGCGGGGCGTTCCCGACCTGGCTCGCCCCTGTGCAGGCCGAGATCATCCCCATCGCGGAGCGGCACAACGAGTACGCCCGCAAGGTTGGACAGACGCTGACCGACGCCGGCATCAGGACCCATGTGGATGAGCGTAACGAGCGCATGAACGCCAAGGTACGAGCCGCACAGATGCAGAAAATTCCGTACATGCTTGTGGTTGGTGACCGGGAGGCAGACGAAAAAGCGGCATCTGTGCGACTACGCTCCGGCGAAAACCTGAGCGCAATGCCAGTCTCAGAAGTAGTCGAAAAAATCACTGCCGAGGACGCTGCACGCACCTAAGCGGTGCCGCGCACACTTAGTGAGGGCGAGGCTGGGGACATCCTGACCTGGGCATACTTGGCTGAGGTGGTTGCTGCGGAGGGCTCAACTCTCCCGCAAGGCTGCGGCTGAGTGTGCCAGGGATTCTTCGTGTAGTGGAGTTCTCCCGAACCAGGCAGGATATTGAGAGCCGTCCTAACAAGGGATGTGCAGAGGGGACTTGCCTCTTTGCCGGGTGCGTGAGGATGTCCCTCACATATAACTTCCCCTTTTTTCAAATAGGGGAGATGGGGACATGCGCTTAGGTGTCCCCCTCAGACCCTGCCGAACCTCGGCAGGGGAGTGCCCAGTAGCGGTCGTGCATAGTCCAAAAATGCCTCCGTAACCCCGTAGTGATCCGGGTCCAGGTACTCTGGCGGCATCTCCCTCACAGCGTTGGCTACCTTCGACAGTGGCGCGAGACCGGTACCGCACCCGTAGACATCGCCTCCGGAACGCACAAGGGTGATCATCATGTCCGTCTCGCCGCCCAGCGCAGCCCGCACCGCCCCACGCCCAGCCATCTCCGCCTCCCGCGCGTCCGCGGTCGACACGCATACCGCCATAGATCGCTGTATCGTACCGGGCTTTTCGTAGCGTACCCGCACATTCAGCCGTCGCCCCAACAGGGCGGCCAGGTGGTGTCCCGCGCCCTCGTAGTAGGGGTGCCCGAATTCGTCTGTGTACCATGGGGCAGCGTCTGTACCCAGCGGTCCGTCGATGCCACGGGCATTCTCCGCCACCACTGCCACGGCGAACCCGAACTGCCGGTACGCTGCCTCCATTAAACCAGCGAAGCGCTGCTCGTCCACCGGAACCTCCGGGACGCATATCACGTGGGGGGCGTCCCGCTCCTCACGCCGGGCGAGGGCGGATGAGGCCGCCAGCCAGCCGGCATCACGGCCCATCACTTCCAGCACCGTGATCGGGGCCGCAGAGCCCATCGCCTCCGCGTCACGCGCCGCGCCCATCGTCGCCAGAGCGACGAAACGCGCCGCGCTGCCGTAGCCAGGTGTGTGGTCGGTGCCCACAAGGTCGTTATCGATCGTCTTGGGCACATTCACTACCCTCAATGGCACGCCAGACGCTGTAGCCGCCAGGTGCAACGCATGCCCGGTGGCAGCCGAATCGTTGCCGCCGATCACGTGGATATGTCCTATGCCCCGACTACTAAGCACTCGCAGCACAGCCGGGACATCCTCGGGCCCAAGCCTGCGACGTGTTG
>JASLXL010000073.1 GCA_030740335.1 SAR202 cluster bacterium
TCGGCAACACTTGAAGTCGCTGGGCCAACCCTTCGGGGGGGTAGGCGCCGAGAGTGGGGTCGGTAACTGGGACGAAGTCGTAACAAGGTAGCTGTACCGGAAGGTGCGGCTGGATCACCTCCTTTCTAGGGAGTACCCCGATTCGCCTTTTGGCTTATCAGGGAGGTCGATCGGTGGGTGAGAATCGTTCAAAGCGATGGGTAGAGCATGACCCCGATTCGTCGGGGGGAGCTCTCCAAAGCAGCGGCGGTCCTCCAAGACAGCCCGCCGTGTTTCGTTGAATAGAGACGTTGAAACAAGTTTCCTTCCACTATCCAGCGGTTAAGGTGTTGAGGGCCGCCAACAGAGCGGCCCTCATTTTCATTCCGCCGGCGCACCTCGACCTGGGGCTGTAGCTCAGTTGGGAGAGCGCCTCCCTTGCACGGAGGAAGTCGGGGGTTCGAGTCCCCCCAGCTCCACCACATACAGCTCAGATAGGGGCTGTCGCGCAGAGCAGCTCGTTCAATAACGCGTTTGACAGCAACGTTGATAGCAACCGGGCTTTCAATCAGGCCACTCCCTTCTTTGGGGGTGGCCTTCTTCTTTGCACGTGAGCGCCCTGGCTGGAGCAACGAGAGGGTCGCGGCACCGCGCTGCTAGTGCAGAAGTGGCACGCACTCGAAGGCAAGAGAGGGCATGCCTTAGCTGATGTAGCTGCGAGGTGTAGGCCACGCCCGACCGTTCAGATTCGCAAAAAGGCCCCTTGTAGGGCGACTCGTTTGACATGGTGGCTCGGTATATAATCGACCGTAACAGCCTGGAAGGCTGATAGCAGGCTTGTCCAGCTATGCGCAGCTTCCATTCCAGAGTGACCTTAGGGTAAGGACACCGAGAATGAACCGCTTCAAATACCCCGACTGCGGGGTAGCCTGCGGCAGCGGTCCCGGGGCTCATGGGGAGCTGCGTTATGAGGCGCCGTCCGACCTGGGCCATCGACAGCAGGTGAAGTGAGACGGTCAAGGGTCCCGCCGCCGGCGGCGGGACCCGGAGCATGTGCTCCGAGAGCGCGTAACTCAGGCCGAGACGGGCGGCCTCGTGGTGAAGTCGCGGGAGGTGGTGGGGGAGTTCCTGCAACGGTGATTGGAGACCTACCCCGCCTGATATGACGACCAAGCTCACAGCAAAGCAGGCCCGGTTCGTAGAAGAGTACCTGGGCGATCTCAACGCTACTCAGGCAGCAATCCGCGCTGGCTACAGTCCGAAGACCGCGATGGGCATCACGATTTGCCTGCTGCCGGTTGGTGTTGCCGCAGCGGCAGCCCCGGCCATCATCACGGTCGCGGCGACCCGCAACGCAGGATATGTCGGAGCACTCTTTTTCGTTCTGGTGGGGGCGGTTGGGGGTTGGTATCACCAAGACTGGACCGGCACGGCCGGAGTCGCGCTGATCGCCGCCGCCGTGGCTATCAAGTCGTGGCGACAATACCGCTGGCTCTAATACGAAGAGGTGATTGGAACACTTTCAAAAACGAACTATGTCCAATACAATTTAGTCCCTAGCACATGGACTGTTATATCCAAGAGGAGACCATTGTGACCGATAAAGCCCCAACCCATATTGGCTCGGACCGCCAGCTCTTCGTCGACGATTTCTGGATCGATAGGTCGACTGACGTCAAACGCAAGCTGCATAGCCCCGTCTCCCAGGGTGTCGTCATACCCGGCGACAAGCCCTGGGACAAGGGCAATATCTGGGCCATGACAATCATCAACGACGATGGCAAATACCGTGCGTGGTATCGGTGCGACACTGAGCCGGAGATAGCCCTGACACGGAGCGGTAACGCCGCCGCCTATGCCGAAAGCGTTGACGGGATTAACTGGGAGAAGCCAAACCTTGGCATCTTTGAGCTCAACGGCTCCAAAGACAACAACATCGTCTGGATGGGACCAGGGAGCGTTTTGGCCCCTTTCAAGGACCCCAATCCAGACGTGCCTGAAGACCAGCGGTACAAGGCCGTCGCACGGACCCGTGACCTCCTCGTTCTATCCTCGCCCGATGGAATCCATTGGAGCCTGATGCAGGAGGAGCCGCTGATGACCGACGGGCCCTTCGACTCGCCGCAGGTGCTGTTCTGGGACGACTGGAAGAGCGAGTACGTGCTGTATGCGCGAGGTATCGCTGGCGCCGACCCGGACGTCGATCCGAAAACGGTCAAGGGCGAACCCGGCCATGAGTTCAAGGGCGGCGTTCGGTGGATCCGCAGGTCAACCTCGAAGGACTTCAAGGACTGGACGCCCCTGGAAAACATCGACCCCGGCGATACGCCCTTCGAGCACCTGTACACCAACGCGGCGATGCGCTACGAACGGTCGCCCGGGACGTACCTGATGTTTCCCATGCGCTATTACCCGCAGCGGGTATACGACCCGGAGTGGACGTACAGCCCGGGTGTCAGCGACGTCGCGTTCATGTCGAGCCAGGATGGGTTCCACTTCGACAGGAGCTTCATGGAAGCCTACATCCGACCCGGCCCGGATGTCGACAACTGGCACGACAGGGCCGTCTCAGTCAATCAGGGCATGATCTTCACGGCGCCCGGCGAGATATCCCTGTACGTCAACGAGCACATGCACTTGAGCACCCAGGCCCCGAGGCGGTACACGTTGCGTACGGACGGCTTCGTCTCCGTCAACGCGGGGTACGCAGGTGGCGAGTTCACGACACATCCCTTCATATTCGACGGCAAGGCGCTTGAGCTGAACTACTCGACGTCGGCTGTCGGTACCGTCAAGGTTGAAATTCAGGAGGAAAGCGGCTCCGCCCTACCCGGTTTCGGCCTCGACGACTGCCCCGAGATGTTCGCCGACGAGATCGAGGGCCCGGTCGCGTGGGAAGGCGAGGGAGACGTGAGTAGCCTGGCAGGCAAGCCGGTGCGTCTGCGGTTCTGGATGAACGACGCCGACCTCTACGCTTTCAAGTTCAACGAGTAGTGAACATCAAACCAGTCCGTCCACTACAGCCATGCGGGCGGGCCCGTCGGCCGTGAGGCCCTCGAAGGGTTACCCCAGGAGCCGGCCTTCTCGACCCGGGAGTACGAACGCCGGCTAAGCCTCGTCCGAGCCGAGATGAAGGACGATGGAGTCGACGTGCTGTTGGTTTTCCACCCGCCGCACGTCTTCTACCTGTCCGGTTTCCAGACCTTCTCCCCATATAACTCGGAGTGCGCAATTCTGCCCACCAATGGCAGCCTTCCGTTCATCGTAGACCCGATGGAGATCGGTGGGATGCTCATCCATATTCGTAGTTCGAGCGTATCTAAGGGTACTACGAGGCACTCAGCAGGTTTCCCAAAGGCGGAGCTTGTCGACGGCTCGACGATAGTCCCGAAAGTGAAGGCGACAAAATCGTCAGAAGAGGTGGCACACCTGCGCCGTTCGGCCTCCATCACCAACGTCGGAGTGGAGGCCGCGATCGACGCCATCGAGGCGGGCAAGTCCGATAACGACGACGCCGCATATGACCTGGTTCGGCATCCAGGAGTTTCGACAACAAGCCTACATCCGCTGGACCGAGGTCCTCAAGGAACACGACCTCGACCTTGTGCTGGACCCGCCGGAGGGGGAGTCACCCCAAACACCAGAGTGCATAGGCGAGGAGGCTGATGGGGGATTAAGGTGCAACCGAGGCAGCGAGATATATCTCACCTGCTACCTCACAATAGCCTTATAAACCTTATTGAGAATCCAAACTCTAAACCATACCCCTCAACGATGATGATGACCAGTTCGTCTCTTTGTCCCGTTACGCTTACCCCATTCCTTATGCTGATTAATGCGCTTCACGAATTCCTCTGTAGTTTCTTCTCGCTTTTCCTGCTTAGGCTTGGCTCTGACCATAATCGCTCCTCCATTTTGTCGACAAGACTGAGTGTGTTTACCGCTGGAGAATCCAGTTCTACTTGCGCTACCTTTGGAATACTTAGAACCTTTCACACATTATAGCCTGTCCCGGACAAGCCCCCACACAGAACTCAAACTCTAAGCCATACCCCTCAACACAACAACAGGGTTATGAAGGGTGGAGTGGCTAGATAGCTCCAGAATATCCTCTATCTACCCTAATCGTAGAACAGAATTCTGAGAGGAACCGTGGTCATAGGAAAGGAACGCACTAACTGGTATGAAGGCCATGAATCGGCCTGCACTTGTGCCGATTGTGTGACGCAAGCGACGGCGCAACGCCAGTTTGATAGCGCAACCCAGGGTCGTAAGGTGGGGCGCAACGAAAAGTGTCCGTGTGGTAGCGGCAAGAAATATAAAAAGTGCCATCGTGGCTAGCCATTCTCAAATGAACTCACTCTCGAGTTCGACGCTAAGGATGAAGGATAAGAGGACAAGTTGAGAGAGTACCCTACCTAACTACTGGCTGATATGCCTTAATAGCATCCTCGCTATTCACCTGTTAGCCTCGTAGCCCTAGCTACTACCAGCCCCGCCTAAGCCTCGGCGCCTCTTCTTTCCCTCCTGGACTATACTGACACCAGAGGAATAGTCCGTATGCCCCTGAACGAGGCTGACACCA
>JASLXL010000074.1 GCA_030740335.1 SAR202 cluster bacterium
TAGTGGAGGCGACGAAGCTACCGGGGAGTTCGTGCTCAAGCAGACTTTCGACATGGGCATCGAGGTCACGAGCCCGGTGTTCAACCGCATCCGGCGCATTCCCAAGATCTATGTCTGCAAGGGACAACCTCCGAAGCCGGGCCTGGCCCATGAGCAGGATGCACTGACCAGATACGCTGACAGAGAGAACATCTCGCCGGCGCTGGATTGGACGGGCATACCTGACGGCACGCAGAGCATCGCTTTGTTCATGGACAGCGATCAGATCCCTGGCGACCGTTGGCTCCACTGGCTGATCTGGAACCTTCCGCCGGACACTGCCGGTCTGCCGGAGCGGGTTGCGACCACCACCGAGGTGGCCGCCCTCGGCCCTGAGACGCGACAGGGTATCAACGACGACGAGGTCATCGGATATTCCGGTCCTTGCCCGCCTCCGACCACAGTCGGATTTCCTGAAGAGTCCGGTGGCCGTTTTAGTGCGAGCAAGGTTAAGCTCGTCTTTGAATACCTGTTCCACGTGTACGCGCTGGACACGATGCTCGACCTGCCGGGCGGCGCGACGAAGGCCGAATTCCTGCAGGCCATCGACGGCCATATCCTGTCCGGTGGAGTCATCAAGGGCGAGTTCGTGGGCACCAAGCAGCTGAACTAGCCCTTCGCCCCGTGCGGTGCCCTCCAATTCAGGTCCGCGCTCACGAAGCTCCCACCTGCAACGTATCCGACAGGAGTAAAAGAATGCCCACTGACGCCCTTCACGGCGCCGCAGCAAGCCAGGACAGGTTCCTGGGGTTCTATGCCCGGCTAGGCAACGTCTCTCGTGCCTCAGAGGCTACGGGCATACACAGGGCCACGCACTATGCCTGGCTTAAGGATGATGTGGCTGGCTATCGGACCAGGTTTGAGGACACCCAGCAGCAGTGGAGTGAGTGCCTGGAGACGTTAGTGGGAGGCTATGAATGAAACAGGTGGTTCTTCGAGGGCCGCGGGATCTAGTAATCGAGGACGCCGAGATGGACACGTCGCATCTCGGCCCACACGAAATCTATGTTGAGACCGAGATCACTGCGCTGAAATTAGGAACCGATCGCGGCGCGTGGGAGGGCGTGGTATCCATGCCCGGCGCGCCAATGTGGTTCCCACGCTGGCTGGGCGACAGCAATCTGGGTGAAGTGCGAGGCGTCGGCAGCGAAGTCACGCGGTTCAATGTGGGAGATCGGGTAGTATCAAGGCAACACCACCAGTCCGCATGGATCGCCGATGAATGGGGTGCCAAAGGAGCCGGTCAAATTGTAAAAGTACCCGAGCGAGTATCTTCAGAGGATGCTGTCTATACCCACCTTTACTCTCTAAGTGGCTTTTGCTACCGAAAAGCTCAATTCAGGCCTGGGGAGTACGTTGCGGTGGTTGGAGTTGGCGTTTTGGGATTGGGGGCTATCGCCCTGGGGCCAATCTACGGAGCCCAAGTAGTGGCAATAGCCAACAGCCCAATACGACTAGAAATGGCCAAGAAGATGGGTGCTCACGAGGGCTTCCTATCCGATGATCCAGATCTTCAAGAAAAACTTGATGATTTCTCACTGGGTAACGGTATTGACCTAGTTATACTTACCGCAAACCCATGGCCAGCCTACCGCACGGCTTGTGAAATAGTACGTCGCAGTGGAAGGATATCTGTAGTAGCTCTTTCGGGAAGAGGTGAAGCAGATCTCGATTTCAATCCACTGTGGAGCGGGTATTTCTATGACAAAGGCATCTCACTAATCGCAGCCAATGGCGAAGCAGAAGATACTTATCCAAGTGAAACAGACGACAAACGCTGGTCACACGAACGTCGCGCCGAACACATACTTGGGCTCATGGAAGATGGTCGCTTGCAGCCTTCTAAACTGATTACACACCGGATGCACTATACCGAGACCGCCAAGGCTTACCAATTGATGGAGACACGTAACAAGAACATGCTCGGCGTCGTGTTCGACTGGACCGACGTGGAAGGGTAGACGAATCGCCCTCTGGTCCGCCGCCACCCCGACAAGTGCAAAGGGGTGGGCAGGGAACGGTCGGTACACGTATGCTTCTTCAGTATGCGTTTCTTCTCGTTGAACTCCGGGCTGCTGAGAAGCTGAGAACTAGGCCGCGCCGTCTCGAAAGCGCTGCTCCTTCAACGGATCGCCCTCCATGTGGTAACCCCTGAGCTCATAGAAGCCAGGGGCATCCTCGGCCATGAATGCAATCCCGTTTACCCACTTGGCGCTCTTCCACGCGTACCGCTTCGGGACGATCAACCTGAGTGGACCGCCGTGATCGGGCTCTAACGGATGCCCATCGTGTCGGGATGCGAAGAGCACGTCATCGTCCAGCAGCACGTCGAGTGCGATGTTTGTGGTGTGGTCGCCGTAACAGTGGACCATGACGTTCCTCGCCTCCGGCTTCGGCGGGGCCAGTTTCATCAGCTCGGAGAACGCGACACCCTCCCAAGTGTTCTCGAGACGACTCCACTGAGTTACGCAGTGGAACGCGGCGTCGATGGTGACCTTGGGCAGATTGTTGAACTGCTGCCAGTCGAGGACCAACTCTTGATCCAACAGCCCGAAGACCTTGAACCGCCACGTCGCCAGATCTATCTTGGGCATCGGGCCAAAAGACAGGATGGGGAATTTGTCTGTGGCGTACTGGCCTGGGGGCACGTCGCGTCCGTGATTGTCCTGTTTGACTTTCGTCGTCTTGCCTAGCTTCTTGAGCATGGTATATCCCGTATCGGATGAAGGCGCTGGTGAAGGCTCGGACGCTCCGGTCGGAGTAGGCGCCGATCATTCGGTTTATGGTGACAGCCTGCCCAGCCTACTCCACTACATCCCTTATGTATGGCACATTGCCCCACCGACTCTCCGACGTTAACCGAACCGCCCGGCGGACCCCATAGCTCAAAGGGTGCTCGCCAGTCGAGCTGCGCCATCTACATCCTCTGAACCGGTCCTCAAGCGAGAGCTCCGGGTGACTCTGCGTCCTCTGTGGTGATCTATCCTAGCCCTCGCCCGGGACTACGGCCGTGGCCGAGATCTCGACCAGCGCTTTGGACTTGCTGCCGCCGAGCGAAGAAATGTTTACCAGAGTTGAGCCGGGATAACCTCCGTGAGGATAGAGGTCGCGAAAGACCTCGGCGCGAGTCTCGAGGAAGGGTTCCACGATCTCATCGCCAACCAAGTACGTGGTGAACTCGATTACGGCTTCAAAATCCGCGCCGGATCCCTCCAGCACGATACCCAGGTTGTGGAACACCTGTCTAGTCTGCGCTGCAATGTCACCCTCCCCAACGAAAGTTCCGTCCTCGGACCAGGCGGTCTGGCCCGATACGAAGAGCAGATCGCTGGAAGATACTCTGACAGCGTGTGAGTAAAGGCCTGTAGGCTGTTGGACGCCTGGAGGATTGATTGTAGTCCGTAGGCGCGCGGTCATTAGCTATCTCCTCGCTATACTCCACGTCCTGGACCGAGCGTTCCGTCTAAGGCGTTTGCGTGCAGCCGTAGTCATAGCAGTTATACCAAGCTTTGAAGACGGCCCGCTCGGGGACCCGGCTGATGATTATCAGATCCTGTTGAGCCAGCATATCATTCGGGCGCACGATGAGTCACGCAGCCGCCTCCTCGCACCGAGCTTCGTTGCGGCCGGGAAGTAGTCCAACGGTTTTCGACCGGATGGCCTTCCCCCTGCCTAGGCCACGAGCACATCTCTCAGCCGTACTGCGACAATTTCCGCATCGCCCTCGTCGAGGGTGTGGAAGAAGACCCGGAACATGTCGCCGCCTCCCGCTATCAAGACGGATGGGTCTCCCCGGTACATCTCTTCCACAACGTCGCCTGCGTCCTTGCCCAGAGCCTCAGAGTCGACCAACACCTCGAGGAAGGAGCCGAAATACGCATCCGTTCGGATCTGCTCCCGGACGTTGATGCCGGAGACGCCCTTGAGCGCGTCCCGTACCACGGTGAACCTTCGGAACTGCTCCGTCATCCGTTCCTCGTGGTCCATCTGGAACCAGTTGTCGAGCGCTGCGACCATGGCGACGATCTGCTGCCGGTCACTCTTCATCTGCCGCCCGATCCCCGTCACACCCAGGGGAGCGGTGAAACCGTTGGCGTACGCGGCCTCGATCAGGTCTTTGCGACCGCATACGAAGCCGCCGGCATTGGGGCCGCCGTAGTACTTGCCTCCGAAGCAGACGAGATCGGCAACCTGGGCCACCTTGCGGAAGTGGTCCAGCGGCCATACCTGCTCGCCGCCGTCGAGGATCACGGGGACGCCGTTCTCGCGTCCGATGCGCGCCGCATCATCGATCGAGACGAGATTCGGGTCTCCGGGAGGATGCGCCCAGCCATGGAGCCTCGCGTAGTCGCCGTAGGGCGGGTGTGCGTAGTAGATGGCCGCCGTGTTGGGGCCGATCGCGGCCTCCAGCTCCGCGTTCGTACAGCTCGAGTCGCCTCCGACCTCAACCATCGTCGCACCGGATGCCCTCAAGCAGCGGTCGTAGCTCGCCTGGTGCTTCTTCTGGACGAGGATCTCGCTCTTCATGCCGGTTGTGTCGGGCAGGGCGTCAATCCTGTCCAGATCGGTGCCCGCAATGCACGCCGCTGCGCTCAGCGTAAGAGCGGCCGCACCCCCGGAGGTGATGTATGCAGCTTCCGTGCCCAGCAGATCGGCCAGGAAGGCGCCCGATCTCTCGAACAGTTCCTCCATCCTGACGTACCCCTGGCTGGCGGTCTCCATCGCCTCTCTGACCGCCTTGGGCGGGCCGGATCCACCAACCACCGTCCCCGCGCCGACCGCGTTGATCGAGCTTCTCACTCCGAGCTTCCGGTAGTAGTCAACGCCTGCTGCAGCCATGTTGTTTTCTGCTCCTGTCAGCTCTTGAGACCTAGCCCTTACTCGTGGCCCACGTCACCCCGTTGAGAACGGTCTTCTGGAACTCCGACGTCATGAAGCTTAGGCCGTTGTGGCCAAGAAGCGTCACGAACACGCGCCCATCACCGTACCGTCTGGTCCAGCCGAGTGGGAAAGTGCCGGCGGGCATGAAGGTCTGCTGTCCGCCCCAGGCGTGAGTCCCTTCTTCGGCGTCGGCGGTCATGAACACGTCGTTGTCGTCGTTGAATTTCAGCCCCATGTACAACTCGTCGTTGGTGACGAAGTCAGACACACTCTCGACGCCGGGGTGGCCGGGCCGGGTCACGTTAGCGGTGAATTGACCGTAGGGCGGGTGGAAGCTCTTGCCCATGATCCATCCACCGCCGGTGATCTCGCTGTACTCCTGCCAGGTGTCCGGCTCGCAGCCAGATATGTGGATGCAAACGAACCCCTTGCCGCCGCCGATGAAGTCCTTTAGACCGGCCTGCTCCTGCGGCGTCAGCGTCGAGTCACCTTCCCTCAGGGTGTTGAACACCACGGCGTCGTATCCACTCATTGCGCCGGCGTCGGCAAGGACGCCGGCGTCCTCGGTGACGGTCACGGTGTGGTCCGCCGCGGTGAGAAACTCCTCCAGGACCGGCGTCGACTCCTCATACGGGTGACGGCCTCCGGAAAAGACTATCAGGTTCACCGTTTACCTCCCCAGGTGTTGTCTGCAGAACCGGTCGTCTCCGCGGTCGCTATGATATGTCCGTCGCGTGTCCCTGTACAGCAGACCGACCTGTTAGTTGAGAGAGCACCCGCAGGGTTCCGTTCGTGGTGAGCTTGTCGAAACACCTCTTTTCGCACCGGGGAGCGATAGAATCCTTCGACAAGCTCAGGGTTAACGGAGCGTAGACCGGCTCAGGCCACGGTCAGCCGCGCTCCCCACGGCCTAATCACCGTCTCGATGGAGGCGCACTGTCGTGCGTAGGTCCCGGTCCATCTCGATGCCGAATCCAGTGCTGTTTTCTTGGCCAGCGCCGGCCGTCGCCTCCCGATGCGGTCCAGCGCATGCCTCACAACCACTTGGTGACCAAATAAGGCCCCGGCCTGAAGGCTCAGAACCTCTGGACTGAGTTCGCTGCTTATCAGGGCTACCGGAACTGGAACGAGTAGAGCTTGCAGTTCTTGAAGTAGAGTCGGAGCTTTATGGCCTGTCCGGCCAGCCGGCCGATGTCCGAGTTGCCGTTCCACGAGACCAGGTGCCTGTGGTCTGACGCAGTGATGGGATCGGCGTCGTCGAAGCCGTAGCCCTCCAGCGGTTCGTGGTTGGGGCTCAAGAACTGGACACGCACCTCACACGGGCCGGACGACGATCCGCCCTGAAGTGCCGCCACCACGTTCAGGAATAGCTGAGACCCGGTGAAGCTGAACGACCGGGTGATCACCTGGCTGAACGATGCCCGCCACGCGTGTTCGGACACCCTATCGCTTCTTTCTTTGTACAGCGCCTCGATACTGTCCGTTGGCGAGTTGGTGCCGACGTCGGTCGGGACCCCTTTCGCCCCGTCCAGGGACACAAAGCCGTCTATCGGCGTGACCGCCAGACCGATCGCGCCCATGGCCTTTTCGTCGAGCTCGAGCTGTGCTTCGGGAGAACGCCAGTTGATGCCATGGTAGTAGGTGTGGATCATGTCGCCGTAGACGATGGGAACGCCGGCGTAGATCGAGTTGAAGTCGAAGTCCACCCTCCTGTCGCCGCGTTGGATGAATGGCTGCCGGAAGTTGCGCTGGTAGTGGACGCCGTCCCGGCTGAAGACGACCTCGGGGTAGTGCGTGGTGCTGGTCGTGTGGTAGACCCAGAGCATGCCAACGTACCAGCCTTCGTAGGTGATAGCCGGCATCGCGTAGAACTCGGTGTCCGAGGCGTCACGGCTGTCGGGAACGATGATCGTCTCGGGATCGGTCCATTCGTACAGGTCGGGACTCTCCGACCGTCCGATCATCCGCTTGCCGATCGCGCTGCGGCGGTGCAGCGCGTTCTCCATGTGCACCGCGTAGCCCTGGCGTATCTCGTCCCAGCCCATGAACATCGTCGGGCCCCACCGGCCATACCTGGGCCGCGTGTCGATCACCGGATTGCCCTCATACGGGGTCCAGTCTAGACCGTTGGGCGAGAAAAACAGGTCGATGGTCATGCCCGGCGTCTGTGTGTCGCCTGTCCTCTTGAATCCTTTGAACCGCCGGGCTGGATCGTCTTCGTGAGAATCGTAGAAGAGATAGTGCAGGTACCTGTCGTCAGGCACGATATTGTTGTCCGTGGAGCCGTCGTACTCGACGAGGCCGAGGCTCGGCCTATCCCAGTTGATACCGTCCTTCGAAGTAGCCAGGCACGGGATCGCGGGCCGGGCCTCGATGCTGACGACCTGGCTGTCGACGACGCGCGGCTCGGGCGTGATGCCTTCGTAGAACATCTTGAAGAGGCTTTCCTCTTCATCGAAAAAGACACCGCGCGACAGAGCCCCACCCATTCTCATCGCATTCCCCTCCTAGGGACGCTCGGGCTTCAAGACCGGGTTGTTGTCTACCTTCAACGCCGGGTTTAACCTCGGCTCGGTGTTCGTCATGCTCTCAATCAGGAAGTCGTCGATGAAAAGTTGCTTGGTTGAACCAATCTCGATGAGTGCCATTGTTTACCCTTGCCCGGCTATGTGAGTTCCCATTCGTCGCGGTCTCTGTCTCCGTCGCGATCGAAATCCCCGAGGCCAGCTGTTTTGCCTCGCTCATGCAGGTCGCCTCGGGACATAGGTCAATGTCGCGACATTGTACGCTAACGCCGCCGCCCGCTAGGTTCCTATACGAGTTTGGACGTGATACTATTCCGTTCGGTTCTTTGCTAAGAGGCCGTGTCTAAAAACTGGTTTAAGCGGCTGAGTGATTACGTTGAGTAGATACGAAGTGTTGATCACGCTCAGCGTTATTGTGTGATCAACCATGAATGGTTATGTGTTTGATTTGTAATAGATTCTAAGTGAGTGGAGAAAATTAATATGGCTGATATGTTTGCCCTTTTTGCTCAAGGGGATGGATTAACACCTGCAAACCAAGAAAACGAGAATGATGCCAGGGATTATGTTCAAAGATGTGTTGATCATGGTGTGACGCGACTTATACCAAGTGGTACAGTTCCAGTGTTAGTAGAAATAGCGCACCAAAATGGACTTGAAGTTGACACATACAGAGGTGTCAACACCTATGGCATGAACACGGCATCGTACGAAATGTCGGTTGAATATGTGCTCCCCTTTCTGGGAGCTCCGGAAAGTCGCGCAATTCTAGACAAACATAGGCCCTTACATGCGGTCAGGGAATACAGCCTTAAGATTAGTGACCCGTTTGCAGAAAACAACCGGAAATATTGGAATAAAACCCGTGAAGGCCGCATAGACCCACTAATCAACGAACGAGTTAGCTTGAGCTTCGGTTTTCCGGAAGTTAGAGAATACGAGGCCAGCCTGTTCATCGATGCACACAAAGAATCTAAGAGCGACGGTACCCAAATGGAATTCGTATTGATGAATATGGATGCAAATGGAGTAAATAATTATGGCTACGAGTCTCCAATTATGGAATCCTTCGTAAAAACCTTTGATAAAAATCCGTTACAGTTACCCAACGATGATAGAGATTGGCTTCAGCATCGTGCCGATTACATAACTGCCTTCGTTAGGACCCTACAAGAAAAACTAAAAAGTGAGTCTCCAGGCGCGAGACTCACATCTACTCTAATAGCACGAGAGCCCGAGGATTACTTGAAGGTATTTCACGACTGGCCTACATGGGTGGACGAGGGCCTTGTAGATGAATTCTACATCTGGTTTCGAACCACCAGTGACCTAGGAGAAGTTGAACGCCAAACCAAGCATGCCGCTGATATTATCAAAGGGCGAATACCTTTGATAGCCGAAATTTCATGCTACCATCCTGGCAGTTTCCAAGAGCCAGACGCACTGCTTGAGGCCGCGGTCACTGCACGTGGAAGCGGGGCAGATGCAATTGGTCTATACAGAAGCCACGCAGTTGAGCAACTCAACTTATGGTCCGTGGTTGAGGCCATCAGAAAACTGTAGGCACAGCATCTGGCTATTTGAGTCTAATCGGATAACATAGCCTTCACCGGTTTATCTATTGTGCCGATTGGACCCTGCTCTCTAAACTGCTCACCCGTGAATCCAGGTCAACGCCCAAGCCTCCTCCACCGCTCACCTTGCTCACAGATGCAGGTATTGACGCTGGGGACGGAGCCGAGGACTCGAAACTTCATACCGAGGCTTCCAGTTGCCTAGGCTTCTCCTCTAGTTCTAGCCGCGTTTCTAAAGGCTCCTTGGCCTCTGTGATTGCTTTTCTCTGGCGGACCCCAAGGTGTATAGCCCCGCGCCAGACTTGGTTGGTTCCATTTCGCCTTGAATGAACCTGCCTCTGGGGGGTATAGCCGAGAGGTCAGGAGGGAAGGGAATGGAGCTTATGCGGAGCTGGTAGTAGCTAGGGCTGCGGGGCTAGCAGGTGAATAGCGAGGATGCTATTAAGGCTTACAAGGCTGTTGTGAGGTCGGGGGCGATTCATCTCGATCGCGGTGAGGTGACGTTCTCGATCACGGCGGGGAGCGGAAACATATCGGAGATGATGTACGGGGCCGAGAAGAGTGAGGTCGGTAACGGCGGCCTGAGTTCTATACCATCTGACCGAAGACCGGCCGTAGCTTAGCCCGTGCAGCTGACTGTTCCATGGTGTCGTTTGATTCGTAAATGGGCAAGTCTTCATCCAGATCGTCATTCAGGTCGTACAACTCGCCTGTCTCGTACAGCTTCCACTCGTGGTCGCGAACGAAGCGAATCTGGCCCGTATCGTTCCGGGCGGTCATCGGTTCGAAATGAAAGAAAAGCCAATCCCTGGGATCGCCTTGGCCGCCCATGAGTTGCGGATAGAATGACCGTCCGTCTATCAGGTAACCATCCGGCAACTCCAGCCCAGCTGCCTCAAAGATAGTGGGCAAGAAGTCGGTGCACTCTATTAGGTCCGCCAGTACGCTGCCCGCAGGAATTGTGCCAGGCATACTGCAGATGAGTGGAACATGGGTTCCTCGGTCATTCGTCTTGCCCTTGCCGCCGCAGATCTCATTGTGCCCGTGCATCATAGAACAGACATCGGTGGGGCTGCCGTTGTCGCCTAAGTAGATCACCAGCGTGTCTTCACTGATCCCCTGCTCGTCAAGGTAGTCAATCAGTCTGCCGATGACCTTGTCGTGGTACTCCACCATGTCCCTGTAGAAGCGAGGGTCGTCCTCCCATGATCCGTCCTCGAGATCCGCCCAAGTCCTCGCGCCAAGCGATTTGTTGGCGGGCGGGTCGAACTCGGTCCATTCCGGGCTGTCTGGTGTGGGTTCGTGAGGCTTGTGGGTAGCAGCCATCGGCCAGTACACAAAGAATGGGTTGTCATCGTCCTTTTTCCTGCCGATGTAATCGATGATATAGTCGCAGAAAATGTCCTCGCCGTACCTACCGTCCGTGTCATCCCTAAACTCACCGTTCTGATAGACGATCGGGTTTTTGTAGCGGGAGCCCTTTTCTTCTGTGTGGTGAGCGTGCCAGACGCAGAACTCGTCGAATCCCGCATCCTCAATACGCTGGCCTTTCGCCCGCATCTCAGGCATCTCATCTGGCGGGTTATAGGAATAGAGTTGCCACTTACCGGAAATGCACGTGTTATATCCGGCGTCCGAAAGCAGATGCCCAAAGGTAACCTCTTCCGGGCTGATCAGACCGAACCCTATGTAGTTCCGAAAGTTGTACTTACCCGTCATGAGCGAGGCTCTTGTTGGAGTGCACAGCGGCATCACATGTGCGTTAGCGAAACGCATACCGTTCCGTGCCATCTCGTCGAGACGGGGAGTCCTGTAGGACGTGCCTCCGTTCGCCCCGATGACCTCGTAGCCTAGGTCATCAGACATTATCAAGATTATGTTAGGTTGCTTCTTTGCCATCCTTCGTATCTCCAGTTAAAGCTTGCCTTGCCCTCCCAAATCTGGATCTCGTTTTACTGCACACCAGCGGTGAGACGTTACACCCCTGGAACGGCAACGTAAACTCAAGCGTGGCTATAGCCTAGCCGCGGCCTCCAAGTCGTCCAGAGTCAGTTCAATGCCGAAACCAGGCGCGTTGTTGGGGACGAGACGGCCGTTCACAGGGAATGACATCCCAGGGGTTATCCTAGAGCGCCCGCTCTGTTCCAGAGGAACTCCTGGGGCGGTCGACGAGGACAATTCGCCCCAGGGAATCGCTGGCATCGCGTAGCAGACGTGCTGGCCATAGGCATCGTTCATACCTCCGTGAGGAATAACAGACATCCCAGCGGCCTCGGCGATATGGCATATCTTGAGAATGGCCGTGGCCCCTCCCACCCATTGAACATCAGGCTGGAAGATGTCCACCGACCGCTTGGCCGCCGCCGACATGAACGGAAGCGTCGTGTACCAGTGCTCGCCGGTGGCCAACGTCTGCCAGGACAGCCGCTGCCGCATCTCCTGGAAACCATCGAAGTCGCCGGGGATGAGGCTGTCCTCAAGCCACTTTAGATTGTAGGGCCGAAGCCGCTCGGCCTGTCTGACGGCGAATTCCAAGTCGAAGGCCATCCAGCAGTCCAGCATCAACTCCACCTCAGGCCCGATCGTCTCCCTCGCGTTGGCAACAAGCTCCTCGTTTTTCTTCAGTCCGTCCAGTCCGTCGGACGGGCCATAGGGACAGGCGAGCTTGGTAGCCTCGAACCCTAACTCCATGTACCAGTCACTATCGTTGCCGGTGACGTAGCAGAATATATCGTCGCGGGCGGGGCCTCCTAACAACTCGTACACGGGTCTCTCAAGCAGCTTTCCCTTTAAGTCCCAAAGGGCTAGATCGACCGCACTGATAGCGTAGCTGGCAAGGCCGGACGAGCCGTACGGCGAAACTATGCGGAACATCATGTCCCAGAGTTTTTCGATCGCCATGCAGTCTTCATCCAGCAATAGTGGCGCTATGTGGTCGTTTATTATTGGAGCAACGGGCCCACTGTGGGTGGTCAGTCCGAGCCCCCAGGTGCCATCCTCGGCAGTGATTACGCAGGCGAGTGCGCCCCAACTGGGTGTCCACAGCCTACGGAGGCTCTTGTATCTAGGATAGCGGGACATCGGGTTTGCCACCTCGCCATCCCACGCGGGGCGACGCTCCTTCACATTCGTAGCGGCATCCGTGTCAAAGCTGACTGGTACCGCACGGATCTCTTTGATCTTCATAGATCGGCCTCCTGCCAGCGGATAATCTAGACCGGACCGTGAGAACGTAGTTGGCTGTGATGTAGCGGCGTCAAACCAAGTAACTCCCAGGATAACGACTACGGACCGTTAGCAGTAGGATGATACGAGAGCTACAGCTCCGACATCTTCGTTGTGGCATTGGTGTCCTGTTTTGTGATTGGATAGCCGCAAGGTAGCATCGGTGCCCACGGGGTGAGGCAACTGGAAGCTTTATGTGATGTACGCGATGCTAGACTCGAATCCCAGCACGCCTTCGAGGCCGGATACGACCTTGCCGGGTGCCGTGCTCATATACTCCTCCGCGCCGGTACGAGGCTCGCACGGGATCCGCGGCCTAGGCTACGGGCGAGCACATTATCAGAAGCCCCCGACGGGCGTGTCAATGGAAGCCAACGTGATTGAGGTGAACAGTCAGTCGTGCGTCCTCGGGTCCACCGGCAGCTCTAGGCGCGAGGGGTGCTCGGGGGAGTGGTGCACGGTCTGGTGCGCCGTGACCAGCGTCGTCTCGGCGAGGTCGTCGCCGCCGGTGTTGTGGTTGCGGTCGTGGTTGGGGAAATTGCTGCTGGTGATCTCCAGCCGAATTCGGTGGCCCTTGACGAATCGGCAGGCCGTGGGTCCGAGCTTGATCCTGAACTCGACAGCCTCGCCCGGCGTCAGCAGCTCCTCGCGGTCCAGGCCGTTGCGGTGACGGGCGCGCATCATGCTGTAGCAGACCTCCAGAGCGATGCCATCCGGGTCCTCGTCGACCAGGTGGGCGAAGAAGTCCGTGTCCGGTGCGGACGAGGCCGCGTGGAGCACTACCTCCGGATGCCCGACGACCTCAATGTCCTCCGTCAGGGGCGGCGTACGATAGTAGAGAATATCGGAGCGGTGCTCTAGCTTGCGGCGGTCCGATGGCTCGGTGACCAGCGTGCGCGACCACAGCGTCGGCACCGGGTCCCGAGGGTCGTAATCGTACGTGTCGGAGCCGGCTTGATCTGGCGACATCTCGCTCAGCGTGCCGGAGCCGTAGTGCTGCTTGGCGCTGCCATAGTCGTCGCTGTCCAGATATAATGCAGTCGTGGCTGGGCTCGGCGGCGGCGGCCACGTTTCGGCGGTCCGCCACTCCTTCGCTCCCATTACGAAGTAGCGCACGGCGGGCTCGCGGTCGATGCCGTTGTCGACGCCCTTGAGCCAGTGATCGAACCAGCGGATCTTCAGCGCTTCCACGTCCATAGCCGCTTCCGGTCCGAAGTCTATGCCGCCTATCTTCCGCTTGCCGAAGCCGCCGTGGTTCCAGGCGCCAAGGACCAGCTTAGACTGCGTGCGAGCTGTCTCCGTCCTGGCTTCCCGTTGCATGAGGCCCAGATGCGCCATCGTGCCGCCACAGTGGTCGTACCACCCGGAGAAGTCCAGGTTCGGCACCTCGACTTCCGTATGCACGTCTCCGAATCCCCACGGTCGGCGTCCAGGGTCCCGGACCCAGTCCTCGGCGTACTCGGCCAGGCCCGGTGGTAGATAGTGCGGAAGGTTCGTCCACGGCAGGAACCATAGCCACCGCTCGCCGTCGAGGTTATTCCAGATTCTCCTGGCGTCCTCCGGGATGTGTGGAGGCGGCATGCCATGGCGCCGTCGCAGGTCGGGTGCCATGGTCCCGATCCACCAATAGACCCGACGGGCGGGCTTGA
>JASLXL010000075.1 GCA_030740335.1 SAR202 cluster bacterium
TGTCGAGAGATCGCCGTCACGGAGCAAACGTTCTATCGCTGGCGCGTTGCACTACGCCATCGCATTTTTCCCAACGCCCAAGCACGAACGGAGTCTTCTCTATGGGAATGTCCGTACTTCCATCACTAAAGGAACAGATTCCTGACACAACTAACAGTCTAGCGGTATCTGGTGTTGCATCTCTGTGGTTTTTCCTAGTATGGTACCCCGCATAACCCTGCCCTCAGAGGCATACCAATCCTGTTAGGAGGTTGAGCCATGACTATAGAAGCTGATAACGAAAGATATCCCGCCGTCTTGCAGGTAGAATATCCCGAACACTGTTCACGGCTCCTTGCGCTTCTTGGAGCGGTGTTTTTCGTTAAGGGGATTCTTCTGATTCCACACATTATTATCCTCATTCTGCTCGGCACAGCACAGGGGTTAGTGATTTACATTGGCTACTGGGCAGTTCTCATAACAGGACGCTATCCGAGGGGTCTGTTCAATTTTGGCGTGGGTGTGCAGAGGTGGGGTCTCCGAACAGCAGCCTGGATGAACGGATGGGCCGATTCCTATCCACCATTTAGCCTCACCTAGACATAAAACCTCGCTTGCCCCTAGGATATGCAGCCCCAAGAGGCAGGGTTATGCGCAGTGGTGGGCGTCCACAAATAGTGTCGTGATGCGCCCCAGTCAACCCACCGTTAAGGATGAATAGGCTCTGCACGCCTGTATAGTGCGGTTGGAGCGGGAGACCGGATTCGAACCGGCGACAGCCTGCTTGCGTCCGAAGGCGCTCGCCTCGGCCAGCACGGTCTCAGACATCTGCTTAGCCCGCCAGAGGGGCGACCTTCTTCCCGGAAAGCAGCACAACGGTCCTTGCGATTGGTCTATACTAAGACTGGAATCATCACGTCCAAGGACTTGTTCCGGGGGGAAACAAGAAATGGCTCGAATCATGTCCATCACGGCTCATCCGGCAGACCTCGTCGAACGGACCGGCGGCACCGTAGCCAATCACATCGCTCGCGGTGACGAGGTGATGTTCGTGAGCCTCACCACAGGCGTCGTCACCCACGCCTTCAACGTCTTCTCTGAAACGGGCGACGACAAGCTGAAGGATGTCGACAAGGTCAAGGAAATGAAGCGGCAGGAGCTGTTGCGGGCCTGCAACGTGCTGGGTGTAAAGAAGTGGGAGTTCCTGGACTTCCCCGAGAACCCGATGATCTTCGATTACGACCAGTACGCCACGGTCGTTCGGCTAATTCGCGAGTTCAAACCGGACGTGGTGCTATGCCCACACCCCACCGAGTACGGCCGGTTCGACCACATGGACGCAGGCCGCTTCGTAGTGGCGTGTGTCGACTACGCCCGCGCCGACGGCTTCGACTCGCCTCTGGCCCCTCACATGGTCAAGGACGTATTCATGTTCTACTACCTTGACTTCCGCACCGACCAGCTCATGGGCAACCCCCGTCACTCCCCAGGGGTCATCGTCGACATCACCGACGTGATCGAGACGAAGTCGGACGCCCTCATGGAATTCAACGCGACCCAGGTTCGAGAGGGAGTGGACGAACAGAAGCTCCGCAAGCTCTTCGCAGACAGCGTCGACGGCAACGCCGGGTACACCCATGGCTTCGGCTATGCAGAGCAGTACGTGCGACTAAACGTGGAGAAGGGGCCTTACCTGCCACTGGCGTAACATTGGCGGCGTTGTGCACCCTCCATCAACGGGTAGGGGCGCACGACGTGCGCCCGCGGGGCGCGGACGTGGTTCGACGGGCTCGCCTCGAACGTGGCCCCAGGTTAAGCGTTCGCCCTGAGCCCATCGAAGGGCATGTCGTCCAGCGCGGCACTCCATGTTCCAGGCTACATGCCCCTCATTTTGCGGGAGCAAACGAGGCAGCGTCGGCTATGGGAGCGACTGGCAGCAGACCGACTACGTCTTCACCATGGATAACGGCGCACCCATTGACCCAGACAAGCTGAGCCATGAGTTCCGCCGAATCGTTGATGAGGCGGGGCTACCCAAGGGGACACTGCGCGGCCTCCGCCACTCATTTGCTACAGCCCTGCTGACAGCCAACGTACACCTCGCGGCCGTCCAGTCTGCCCTGGGACACTCCTCCATCACCCTTACCATCGATACGTATTCGCACGTTATGCCGGAGCTGGAAGAAGCGGCTGCTCGGAGCATTGACGAAGTGCTGGGAGATGCGGTCGCTGGGAATTCGTGACCATTTTGTGACCAAACCGGCCGTTACGACTAATAAAGGCGTCCCGGGCAATAACCCGTGGACGCCTTCGTTATGCGCTGGAAGTGTGGCAGGAGCGGCAGGACTCGAACCTGCGACCTGCGGTTTTGGAGACCGCTGCTCTTCCAGCTGAGCTACGCTCCTGCACGATACGTCGCCTACGATTCTAATATGGGTGCTTCGGACCGGTCAACCTTGACCTGCTTGTCCCTCTACTCTCATCTGGTGCACTGTGGTAGATTTGCGGAAGCGGTGCCAAGTATCTGTAGGTCCAGGCTGGACGTCGCAAGACCGGGAGGCATCATGGATCTGGGACTGGACGGCAAAGCCGCGATCGTGACCGGCGGCAGTCGCGGCATAGGCAGGGCTACCGCCCTCGGATTGGCGGCTGAGGGATGCGGCGTAGCCATCTGCGGACGCGGAAGCGAAAACATCGACCGCGCCCTGGTGGACCTGCGCCAGGTCTCAAATCGCGCCTGGGGCCAGGTGGCAGACGTGACCAGACCTGAGGACGTCAATTCATTCGTAGACGGCGCAGTCCGGGAGCTTGGCGGCATTGACGCCTTGGTATGCAACGTCGGTGGGTTCAGTGGGGGAGAAACCCTCGACGCGACCGACGAGGACTGGATGGCCACCCTGGACATGAATTTGATGCACGCGGTGCGTACCATCCGAGCTACGGTGCCCCACATGAAGAGCCGTGATCACGCCAGCATCGTAATCGTGTCATCCATATCTGGCTGGAAACCCGGTCCGAGGGCCCAGTACGGTGCAGCCAAGGCCGCTGAGATATTCCTGGCATCGTCGCTTGCCTGGGACCTCGCCGCCGATCGCATCCGCGTTAATACCATCTGTCCGGGTTCGATATACTTTGCGACGAGTGGCTGGGCCGACTACGAGCGCGACGATCCAGAAGGTTACGCCAGGTTCCTGAAGAATGAGCTTCCCGAGGGACGCCTGGGGACCGATGTCGAGGTCGCCGAGGTAATCACGTTCCTTTGCTCTGAACGGTCCCGGTGGATTAACGGGGCGATGGTGCCTGTCGACGGAGGGCAGAGCCGCCCAAGCGGCCGCTGGTTCAACTAGTACTGCGCACGCTAGATTGGGTGGGGCTGGGTAATGCCTGATCGGAATCTCGCTGCCTGACCCGGGCCGGGGATCCAAGAACATCTAACGGAAGGAAGTACATGTATAGAGTGGAATTTGGGGTTGTTCACGAAGGTTGCGTAGTGAACGAGCTGTCTAGGGCGGTGCCGACCGTGCGGCTGGTGTGCCCGGGCGGCTTCATCATTAGCACCGAGTCCGCCGACGAGATTCTAGTACTGTCGCACCCCACGGATGCTGAGGTCGACGACGTGCTGGCATTCCTCAGCGCATCCCCTAGCATAGCGGAGTCGGAATTGCTGGAGCGAACCCTGGACCACGCCTATGTCCACCTCCTCTCTCAGACCGCGCCGGGCGCTGGCTATTGCTCCCAGGTTGTCGAGAAGAACCGATGCTTCCGCCTCGGCTACGAGATTCAAATGGACGGAGTCGAGCAGTGGCAGGTGGGGTGCGCGGAGCGATCCCAGGCCGAGGGCCTTCTACGTGACTTGCCGGCACTAGGTGAACTCAAGTACGGCCGCATCACGGAAGCGAGCTGGTCAGATCTGGTCGCCTTTTCCAGTACATAGACAGGGGTAGACGACGTGCAAGATACATCACCGTGCTGCGCTCCCGACCGCCCAACTTCGCCAGCAGACGTTACCCCCAGCCACTCTACTATCGTGTCGAAGGGAACGGGTAGTACCAAGGGCATGGTGGGACTCCCCGGCGGTGAGTTCCTAATGGGTACAGATGACGAGCTAGGATTTCCAGCCGATGGCGAGGGGCCAATTCGACGCATCACCCTGAAGCCCTTTTATATCGACGAAACGTCAGTTACCAACGCACAGTTCACACGGTTCGTGAAGTCGACTCGATACCAGACCGAGGCAGAGCAGTTTGGCTGGTCGTTCGTGTTTCACCTGTTCCTGACGAAGCGCGCGAGGCGCGAGGCGACCCACGCGGTGACAGAGGTCCCGTGGTGGCTGCGGGTAAATGGAGCGACATGGAGGCACCCGGAGGGACCGGGATCCGGGGTCAAGGACCGCATGGACCACCCCACCGTACACATCTCCTGGAACGACGCGATGAGCTATTCTGAATGGGCTGGGAAACGCCTGGCAACGGAGGCTGAGTGGGAGTTCTCCGCCCGTGGCGGCCTAGAGCAACGCAGATATGCCTGGGGCGACGAGCTGACACCTGGTGGCGAGCACCGCTGCAACATCTGGCAGGGCGACTTCCCCAACCGTGATACCGGCGAAGATGGCTATTCGGGCACTGCCCCAGCACGATCATACGAGCCCAACAACTACGGGCTGTATAACGTCGCCGGCAATGTCTGGGAATGGACCGCAGATTGGTTCAGCGCCGACCATCATGTCGATGCCCGCGCGACAACCCGCAGGGCCCGGCGCAAGGCGATTCACGAACGACTCGCGGCGGATCATACCTCTGCCACGAATCGTACTGCAATCGCTACCGGGTCGCTGCGCGCAGTTCGAGCACGCCCGATAGCTCGACCGGCAATCTGGGGTTCCGCTGCGCCCTCGACGCCTGAGAGCGCGGCTATGGTGAAACGAGGTAGCGCGAGGCGGCCTGTAAGCCGAGTTCTGTTCCCGACCTTCGATCAGTTTACGCCCCGCCGAGGCGGTGCTTCATCCCGATCTTAGACCAGGTGGCAACCATCTATCTAGCCCCGCCGTTGCCGACGGGGTCAAGCGGCCAACCCGGGGATGGGCCGGATACCCTTAGCCCCTCTATTAGGCCTTGCACCGGATGGGGTTTGCCTGGACCCCCGATGTTACCACCGGGGCGGTGAGCTCTTACCTCGCCATTTCACCCTTATCCGCCAATGGCGGACGGTGTATTTCTGTGGCACTTTCCGTCGGGTTACCCCGCCCCGCCGTTAGCGGGCATCCTACCGTGCGGTGCTCGGACTTTCCTCCCTCCCGCCGCATTTCGCGATCCGACCCGAAGGGCAGGACGCGGTGCTAGTGGGACGGCGGTCGCCCAGCCGCCTAGCGCTGGTCACATTGTAGAGCAAGGAAAGGTCTCGGGTCACCCTGCGAACAGGCGCGTACAAGCCAGAACTTATCACACAGCAGACCAGAACAATCTTGTTTGGAGGAAAGTAAAGGTAATGTGGGTCGGACCCGCCAAACTAAGTGTACGCAGCATCCAGTTGGACGGTGTCGTCGTGGACCACGATTTTGACCACATTTTCTTCGATGAACTCTGCGCGCTGTGCCATAGATAGGAAGTCCCACGTGTTCAGAACCGTGGTGGGCTCGAGCACGGGCCCATCGATTGCCGCCCGAACGTCGTCGAGCTCCACGAGATATTGACCCAGAACAGCCAGGATCATCTCTCCGCTCGCAGCCCTACGTACCGCCCCGAGAAAGCGGCGTTCGGCGATCTTGGCCCGAGAGCGCCTCATCTCCCGTACAGCCTCCTCGCGGTCTTGCCGGGCCTGGGCATCTTCGTAGGAGCTTGCTTCGCGCTCCTTCGCCGTGGCACGGAGCTGACCCAATACCGTCGACTCGAGCAGCTGCGCGCGCCAGGTGTGGTACTCACATACGCTCTGGTTGTTGCGAGACTGGCACTGGTAGTAGCGATAGACGCCGACACCCCTGCGCCCGTCCTTTCGCTTCCACGACTGACGCCGGGTCACACCCATCATCTTGTTGCCGCAATAGCCACAGTAGACCGCGCCTGAGAGCAGAAACGGCTCGGAACGAACGACCCTGCCGAGCGGGCGACGCTCCATAGTCTGGTCCTGGGTCTTCCGGAAAAGCTCGCCCGAGATGATCGCCTCGTGAACATTAGACCTTCGCATACCCAGCCGCGTATAGGTCCCCGTGTAAACCGGATTCTTGAGGATGTCACGGATACTCACGACGTTCCAATTACCGCCGCGACGGGTCAATATTTCCCGCTCGTTGAGATGCTTTACAATCAGGCGGAGACCAAGCCCATCCGACGTGTAGAGACGGTAAATCAGTTCAACAACCGCCGCCTCGTCCTGCTCCTCATCCACCTCTTGGCCACGCACCACCTTCAGGTTACCAGTAGGTCCTATTCGGTAACCATAGGGGGGCCTGCCCAGGGCCTGGCCCGACAGTGCTCGGGCGCCCATCGATTCCTTGATCCGACGGCTGCGGGTACGGGACACGCCTTTCACACCCAGGGTCTGGAGGGCGTTTTGTATCGGGTCGGGGAATTCCTCGTCCAGGCACACCGTCTTCAGGCCGATCTCCTCAAGCCCAACAGAGGCCCGAACGACTGACTCCAAATCAGCGCCGAGGTGGGTGGCATCGGGCACTACGAGCAAATACTCACTACCGGAGTTCTTTACATAGGCTGTCATTGCCTGGAACTCTTTGCCGGGTCCGCCGGTATCGGCGGACCCGGCAAAGACAGCCATAGGCTGATGCAGGTTTAACAGGCAATAGGACTGGAAGGCGCCATCTAGGTCGGCCCTGCACTCAGGTTTGTTTAGCCGGAAGTAGGCAATTGCTCTCAAGGTGGGCTCACTCGGCGTAGAGGATACGGCCGCAACTGCTGCATAGGACCGTCCCCAACGAAGCCCTGGCCTTTTGCACGTCGCCCGTGGGCAGCGAGAGCCTGCACCCCGCGCACAAGTTCCTCTCGACCCGGGCGACGGCGCGACCGCCCTTGGTCTTTCGCAGAGACTCGTACATCGGGAGTAGATTCGCAGCTACGAGGGGCAGAACTTCTTCCCGTTCCAGGGCCATAACAGCGAGTTCGTCCCTCAGGCAGGCTGATGCCTCGCGCCACTCGACCTCCTGGGCGGGTCGCGCTTCCTCGAGCCGTGACAGCGCCTGTTTGGCACCGTCCACCAGCGGCTCCAGGTCGTCTATCGCCACCATGAATTCGAGGAGCTGGTCCTCGAATTCTCCTTGTCTGGCGATGGTGAACGTGCGCTCCTCTTCTGCGGCGGCCATCTGTTGCGCGTTAGTAATGCCACCGCCGTACAGACGCTTTTCAAGGGCGCTCAGACTATCCACGACCTCACTCACGGTCCGTTCCACCGATCTACGCTCAGCGGACAAGCCGTCGAGGCGCTTTTCTAGTCTCTCCAACTTGGCCCTGGCAGCATTCAGCAAGGACTTGTCGGCAAGCTTGGCCACAAGTTCGGCCAACGATTTTTCGAGCCCTACTACGTGAAGGTCCAACTCCTGCAACTCGTATAGCTGCCGAACGACATCTGACATTAGCCACCTTGACACGACAGAGTGAGGCCGAGGCCTGTGTCGGAGTATAACCGCTGGCAGGTCGAAATCCCAGAGAGAGAGTAGATTCGGCCGGCGGCGCATCCAACACCAAGGGCCAATAACACCAACTAGCCCCGAAGACGAGGTTCGGGGGTGAATTTCTATCCCAGATGCCCCATAATTGGAGGTCCTTCGGTAGTAATGCACGGTAGCGAAAGCGGGAAAGCCCACGATGCCAATGCGACGCCCCAAGACCAAGATCATCTGCACACTTGGTCCGTCGACGTCCACAGAAGAGACGATCACGGCCATGGTTGAGGCTGGGATGAGCGTGGCCAGGCTGAATCTATCCCACGGGAACCTTGATCAGCACCGAGAATCCGTCAAGATCATCGAACGGGTGTCTGAGCGTCTCGGCATCCCAATAGGCACCATGATCGACGTGCCAGGGATCAAGTACCGCACCGGGCCCCTCGGGATCGGGATGCTTCGTCTGGAGCCCGGCGACACCATCACACTTACAAGCAGAGACATCGTGGGAACCAAGGACCTGGTATCGGTGGCGCCCGAGGGCATACACCGCGACGCAGTTCCAGGTAAACAAGTATTGCTGGACGACGGGCTCCTCGAACTGCGTGTTGCTAGTGTCCAAGGGCAGGACGTGGTCTGCAAGGTCATTAGAGGGGGCAGGCTCACTGAGAGACGCGGGGTAGCGACTCCAGGAACCAGTTCGACCCGCACATTCCCTGATCCGAAGGCGATTGAGGCCCTGGCATTTGCCGCGGAGCAGAATGCTGACTTTGTGGCCATATCTAACGTGACAGCGGCCGGCGACATAATAGCCGCCAGGAACATACTTGCCGAAAATGGTCTTGAGGCCTGTATCATAGCGAAGATAGAGCGGGCCGAGGCGCTCGAACAGCTCGATAGCATCCTGGAAGCCAGTGACAGCCTGATGGTCGCCAGAGGCGACATGGGCGTCGAGGTGCGCCTGGCCAGGGTACCCGTGATCCAAAAGCAGCTCATCGCACGTTGCAACGAGGCCGGCAAGCCCGCAATCACAGCCACGCAGATGCTCGAATCCATGGTCCTAGCCCCAGCGCCAACCCGTGCAGAAGTAACCGACGTCGCCAACGCCGTCTTCGATGGAACCGACGCTGTCATGCTCTCTGGCGAGACCTCCGTGGGCAAATTCCCCGTAGAGGCCGTACGGATGATGGCTGAGATAGCCGTGGAAGCCGAGGCAGCCCTTCCCTACGAGCGCATGATCGTGGAGAAACGAGACCAGCTTCAGTCCCAAACAGACGACGCGATAAGCTACGACGCGTGCCAAACTGCACAGCAGCTAGGAGCTGCGCTGATCGTCGCATTCACCGAGTCCGGCAGCTCCGCTGGCAGAGTCTCGAAGTACCGCCCCTTGCCACCCATTCTAGCCTTGACTCCCAGCCGACGGGTACAACGCCACCTCACGCTATTCTGGGGCGTCACTCCGGTGACTATACCCGAGGTCCATACTATGGACGAGTTCTTCGACGTGGGCGAGCGGATGGCTGCGATGAAGGGTGGCGCCAGCCCCGGCAGTCTTGTAGTGCTCGTAGCCGGCGTCCCAATAGGTGTGCGGGGAAGTACTAACCTCCTCAGGGTCCTGATTATCCCGCCGTCCGATCAGGCTCCGAAGTTATGCTAAGGCTCTATGACACGATGTCGCGGCGCCTGGCGACAATCGAGCCGCTTGAGCCCGGTCTCGTAAAGATATACACCTGCGGGCCTACAGTCTACCGCGACCCGCACATCGGTAACTATCGCTCCTATCTCATGGCAGACTGGGTTCGACGGGCGCTGGAGTTCCAGGGGCTGACGGTACGCCACGTCAAGAACATTACCGACGTAGGTCATATGCGCCAGGAGGCCCTGGAACAGGGCGGAGACAAAGTTATCACCGAGGCTATTGCCAGGGGAATTACCCCGCAGCAGATCGCCGAGCACTATACGAAGAGATTCTTGGAGGACGAATTTCAGCTCAACATCATCCCCGCGGATCACTTCCCCAAGGCCACCGACCATGTCGTCGAAATGGTGGCTATCATCGATGAGTTGGTTCAGGGAGGCTCTGCATACGAGGTGAACGGCAACGTCTACTTCGACGTGTCTTCATTCCAAGGCTATGGCAACCTGTCGGGCAACACTCAAAAAGGAGCCCTTCAGAAAGCGGTGAGAATCGAGGCCGATTCGCTCAAGACAGACCCGCGTGACTTCGCGTTGTGGAAGCTAGGGGAGCCGGGACGCGACTTGGTATGGGAAAGCCCATGGGGACAGGGCTACCCGGGATGGCACATAGAGTGCACCGCCATGTCCATGAAGTACCTGGGTGAGTGCTTCGACATTCACACCGGGGGAGTCGACAACATCTTTCCTCACCACGAGGACGAGCTAGCCCAGAGCGAGGCCTTCACCGGCGCAGGGGTGGTTCGCACCTGGCTCCACGGACAACACCTCCTCGCCGATGGGGTCAAGATGGCAAAGTCCGCCGGTAACGCCTTCATTCTGCCAGACATCGCAGCCCAGGAGATCGATCCAATGGCCCTGCGCTATCTGTGCATGACCGCACACTTCAGCACTAGGCTCGATTTCACCTTCACCTCGCTGAAGGCGGCACAGCGCGGCCTCCTTCACCTGCAAAACCATGTATGGGAGTTGGGCCGTGACTCCGGGACGCAGAAGGACACTTCAGAAACACAGCTTGAGTGGGAGGGGCGATTCATAGGACACGTCAATGAGAACCTGGACATGCCTGGCGCACTTGCAACCGTCTGGGATCTAACACGCTCAGACCTGCCCCCCGCAACAAAGCTCCAAACGATCCTATCGATGGACCGCGTCCTTGGCCTCGGCCTGGATGGAGTAGCGGAACGCTATCGGGTTGAGGGAAAGACACTGGCCGCTGTGGGGCACAGGGCAGACCACCGTTCGCGAAATCAGTACGACGAAGCGGACCGTCACCGCTCAGAACTTGTCGACAATGGATTCGTGGTCGAGGACGGCGCCAACGGCACGGGCGTGCGTCCCAAGACGGCCTGGGAGCAGCGTACCGAAACCTGGCAGGCGGTATCATCATCGTCCGAAGTCGACTCGCTCATAGGCGAGCCTGACGCATTCGACATCACCGTGGGTATCGTCGCAACCAACTACCAGAGCGACATCGAGCGGTGCATTGACACGATCCTGCACTGGGTGGACGGTATGGCGGTAGAGGTGATCACTGTCGACAACGGCTCTACAGACGGAACATCGGAGTGGCTCGAAAACGCAGACACACGGCTTCCCTCCGTCCGCGTAATACACACCGATTACGTCCTTGGTGCAGCTTCGGCGCGGAATATCGTCCTAAAGCAGGCCAGAGGCCATACTATAGTAATGATGGATACCAGTGTCGAGATAAAGGGCAGTATTTTCGGCCCACTCACCCGGATACTGGACAAACCCGGGGTCGGCGTGGCTGGCCCCCTTGGCCTACTATCCGAGGATCTGCAGCACTTCCATGACAACGAGCGTCCGGCTGGAGATGTGGATGCCATGCAGGCCTACTGTTTCGCGTTCCGGCGGAGCCGTCTGGCCGACGTTGGGCTTATGAGAGAGTCCTTCCGCTTCTACCGCAACCTAGACATCGACTACAGCTTCCAGTTCAAGGACAAAGGCTACCGCATAGTGGCGGATCCCGACCTGCCTATCAAGCTCCACGAGCATCGGGCCTGGAACGAGCTATCGGATCCAGAGCGCGATGAGCTGAGCCGTAAGAACTTCGGACGCTTCCTCCACAAGTGGGGCCATCGCCAAGAGTTGCTCGTTGGAACCCCAAATCACCACTAGGTCTACTGCGACACCTCGCCCCGTTGGATTAGGGCCGAGAGCCCCGCGCCATAATCCGAGGGCATGCCCTCGATTACGGTATACTATAGGTGGCTCCGGGCCGGGTCCGTAGCCTGCCCGAAGATTTACGTACGGAGACACTCGTGCCGTCGTCCTTCTCCATGTACAGTCCCTCGGAAATTGCAATCCCCATCCGCAGCGACAAGCCGTCTGAGCAGGTCAGCCTGCGCCCACGCATAACTTGAGCAGCGAGACCGCAAGCCGTCAAAATCTAACCTGGCTTGGCATTTTTATACTCGTAGGCGTGCCTGGCATCGCGCTGCGTCTGTCCGGCACGCACCTCGACCCCATTGTCGCCGCCATCGTTTTCGGAATTGGAATCGTCGGCGGAGCATTCCTGTTGTCTTGGGCCGCAGAGGTCGCGCAGGTCGACATTTCGGCGTCTCTGGCGATCGCCGTACTAGCGCTGATCGCTATCCTTCCCGAATACACCATCGAGGCGATTCTTGCATGGAAGGCCGGCGCGTCCTTCGATCCCGCGCTCGGCCTCGTCACACCGGAGATGGAACTCGTAGCCGCCAATGTTACAGGGGCGAACCGGCTGCTGGTAGGGCTGGGCTGGCCCATGGTTATTCTGATTTTCTGGGCCAAGAAACGAGAAATACTGGACCTGCGAGGGCAGGTCTCACTAGAGATGACGATGCTCATAGTGGCAACCGCGTTGACTTTTGTCATGTTCTTCATGGGCCAGCTCCACATCGCAATGGCCGTACTCATGATCGCACTGTATCTCCTCTATCTCGCAATCAGCTCTATCAAGGAGTCTGGCGATCCAGAATTAATTGGAGTCGCAGCGATGATCGGGGCGATGTCGCCGCCCAGGCGCAGAACAGCGGTTATCGTTTTATTGGTGTACGCGGCGACAGTGATCCTGGCGTCGGCGGAGCCTTTCGTCGAATCTCTTGTCGAGGTCGGAGGCGAACTGGGGATCGACGAGTTCATCTTGATTCAGTGGATAGCACCCCTGGCCTCTGAGTCGCCCGAGATCATCGTGGCGACGCTGTTCGCCCTCCGATCCAATCCACAGGCAGGGCTAACGACACTGATCTCTGCCGAGGTCAACCAACTAACCGTTCTCATCGGCAGCATGGCCATTGTATTTAGTCTGTCGGCCGGGGAGGTCCTGAACTTCCCACTCGAATCCAGACAGTTGACAGAATTCCTGCTCACGTCCTCCGTGTCCACCTTTGCAATAGTGCTGCTAGCGCCAAAGATGATTGGCTGGAGGACGGGGGCCGTGCTATTGGGGCTTTTCCTGGTCCATCTGCTATTTCCAAACGAGGAAGCACGTCGTATCTTCACCTATGTCTATCTGGTTCTGACCGTGGCGCTGATCGTGTGGAACTGGAGGCAGTTGCCAGCGTGGGTAGGACGACCGGGATTAGGGGCCAGGGAATAGGGGTTAGGGACCGGTTCCGGAGGCTGGGCCTCGTATATATAGGAGGACAAGCCTTCTATCCGCTCATGCTGAGCCCATAGAAGCACCTACCCTTGGGCCAATCTCAGCGCGGGGACAAGGGGTACGCACCTTGAACCTGGGCGTGTAGACCGCCCCGAACTGGGCAGGTCCAGACCTACCCTTGCAATCGAGTGGGAGCAACACGTCGTAGGGGTGAGCGCTGTGCTCCGTCCCGACTCCAGGGTGACGGACCTAGCTGCGACGGCCCACGAGCGCTGTGACCAACGCTTCGAGTGAGTCTCGCGCCATATTTTGCTCCAGTTGCACAAGGCTCTCCAGTGCAAGCCCTGTGTAGCGATCGGCGACCGCAGAGGCCTCATCCATCACAGAGGAGTCCTGGCAAAACTCGACCGCTGCGGCAAGGACCTCAGGGTCACCCGGCCTACGGCACAATGAGATAACCGGATTGTCCTCCGGGTTCCGCTCAATAGCGATAATGGCTGGCAAGGTCAGAACGCCTTGAGACAGGTCGTTCCCAACCGGCTTTCCGGCCTCCTCGGCAGACCCCTGAAAATCGAGAATGTCGTCGGTGATCTGGAATGCCATGCCCAGATTGTAGCCGTAGTCGTTGAGGGCCGACACCTGGTCGTCGGAAGCCCTGCTGAAAACCGCCCCCGACCACGACGAAGTTCGGAAAAGAGACGCGGTTTTACCGTAGATGCGCTTGAAGTAATCTTCCCGAGTGCCCCGGTAGTTGTAAGCCCCGGCCATCTCGTCCAACTCCCCGCTGGACAGCTCCCTAATGGTCTCGGAGAATCGCCGGATCACTCGCACATTCCCAGTGTCGCATACGAACACTGCGGACGTGGCGAATATGAAATCGCCCACAAGCACGGCGGCGTTACGTCCCCAGATGTTCCCTACCGTGGCCTTGCCACGCCTGACCAGAGCGTTGTCGACGGTATCGTCGTGGACTAGGGAAGCCAAGTGAAGCAGCTCAACGGCAACCGCCATCGTCTCGGCCCGCGTGCCGTCGTTGGGATGGAACCCGGACGACAACAACGTTATCGCAGGCCTTATGCCCTTCCCAGTCGTGTCCAGGACGTGGACCAGCAGTTCGGAGAGGAAGGGGGATTGACCGTCCGTCAACTCCAACAGACGTGCACGGACCCGAAGAAGCTGGTCGGCCACCGGTGCATAGGCATCGACGATGCCGTTGGATAACTTTGTCGTATCAGCGCTATCCAAGCCTGCCTCCTTGGACACTGCCCCAGTGTACATGTCGCTTCATCTCCACTCCGGGGCAGTATCGCCCTCTGAACGATGTATCGGGTCAGGTCCCGATCCGCTCGGCCTCTTTCTGAACAATGTCGTCGTCCAGCTTCACGAAAAGGGGCTTGGGTTCGCCCAATACCTGGCCTGGCCGCATCCTGTCCCGGTCCCACGTCCATCCCTGGTCTGGCGCATTGCCCTCGAAGCCAAGCATCTTGTGCAGCTTCTCGGAGCTGAATGGCAGGTAGGGATTCAGGGCAGTCTTGAGGCAGTTGATGACCGATAGCCCGACCCACAGGGTGGTTGCCGCGTCCTCGCGGTCGGTCTTGAGGGCCTTCCAGGGGGCCTTCTGGTCGAGGTAAACATTGCAGGAACGGGCCAGGGTCATCGCAGTTTCGAGGCCGGCTCTGAACCGACACTCCTCGACGTTGCGCCCGGCTTCGTCCAGTCGCTCGGCGGCCTCCACGAGCAACGCCTGGGCTGCGAAATCCAGCTCGCCAGGCTGGGGAACCTTCCCGTCAAAATTGCGGTACGACATGGTCATCACTCGATGAACCAGATTGCCATAGGTCGCCACGAGTTCGTCATTGTTCCGACGGAGGTACTCGCCCCACGAGAAATCTGAGTCGCTCGTCTCAGGCATAGTCGCGGCAAGTACGTACCGGAGCGGATCCGGCTCGTATCGGTCCAGGTAGTCCGGTAGCCAGACCGCCCAGTTTCGGCTCGTGGAGAACTGCTTCCCGTCGTAGTTTAGGAACTCATTCGCCGGTACGTTGTAGGGCAGGTTCAGGTCACCGTGGCCCATCAGCATCGCGGGCCATATCACCGTGTGGAACGGGATGTTGTCCTTGCCCATGAAGTAGTAGGACTTGGACTTCCCTTCCCAAAATTCCTTCCAGCGGTCCGGCTGTCCGATCTCTTTTGCCCACTGCTTGGACGCCGAGAGGTAGCCGATCACGGCCTCAAACCACACGTAGAGCCGCTTGCCGTCGTAGCCATCAAGCGGGAGAGGCACCCCCCACTCGATGTCCCTGGTGATTGCGCGATCGTGCAGCCCGCCTTCGAGGTAGCCAATCGAAAAGTTGCGGACGTTGGGCTTCCACTCCCCATGGCTTCGAACCCAATCAAGCAGCTGGCTTTCGAAGGCGCTGAGCTTGACGAAAAAGTGCTCAGTCTCCCTGATAATAGGCTCGTTGCCGCACAGCTTACACTTCATTTCGACCAGCTCGTGGGGATCGAGTGTACGACCGCAATTGTCGCACTGGTCACCCCTCGCGCCGTCGAGCCCACAGTGGGGACACTTGCCGTCGACATACCGATCGGCCAGGAAGCGATTGTCCGTCTCGCAGAAGGGCTGCAGCATCGTGTCGATGAAGATGTATCCGTTTTCTTTCAGCTTGAGGAATATCTCCTGGGCGACAGTAAAGTGGTTATCAGTGTGAGTTGAGGTGAATAGGTCGAAGGAGATGCCGAGCCCCTGCCAGCCCTCAACGAATTCGGAGTGGTAAGCCCCGAAGACCTCTTCAGCCGGCACCCCTCGCTTCTCAGCTTCGAGAGTCACAGGTGTCCCGTGGGAGTCGCTGCCTGAAACCATCAACACATCGTTGCCCGCCATCCGGTGGTAGCGCGCGAAGATGTCGGCGGGGATGTATGCGCCTGCTACCTGGCCCACATGAATAGAGCCGTTGGCATAGGGCCACGCTACTGCAACGAGGATACGTTCAGACATGGTTTTCCCTACCTTGTACGTGCCTGGTCCTAACAGTAAATATTATCATATGAGGCCCATCGCCCGACCCCTCGGACAAACGCAATGCCACCCACATTAGACATGTCTACACCAGCAGAGGCGCAGTGTATTTCGCCCAAAGGGCGGGTCTGTGACCTGCCCTGTGAGAGACAGATCCCAACCCCGCCTAATTCAACTTGCCCAGCACCCATAGCTCGTAGGCTCGTTTTTTTGGGAGGCCCGTTGCGGCGGCAACCAGTGCGACTGAGTCTTTGGCACGGGCGCCCCTTGCCCGCAACTCCCGTAGCAGGGGGATCGCGGTGGACTCCGGCCGTGACGCCATGCCAAGTGACTCTACTGCGCCCTCAACCACTATGCAAAACTCGCCCCTGGGCTCTCGAAAATGTTCGTGTGCCGCTGAGACGCTGCCTCGAAAAATTTCCTCATGGATCTTGGTAAGCTCCCGGCAAACCACAACATTACGATCTCCCAGCACCTCAAACAGATCCTCCAGGCTATCGAGCAGCCTGTGAGGCGCTTCGAGCAGAACAATAGGGCCCCTGGACTCCATGACCGCACGAATGGCACGTTTTCTGTCACCGCGCCGCCGGGGCAAGAATCCCATGTGAACGAATCCGTCGCCCACAATACCTGAGACAGAGACCGCGGCCGTGATCGACGAAGGCCCCGGCACCGGCACTACTGGAAATCCAGCCTCGCTCGATGCCGACACGAGATCTGCACCCGGATCGTTGACCCCGGGCGTACCGGCATCCGACACAAGTGCTACATCTTTTTCGACTAGTTCCTTAACTAGCCTTGCAGTCTTGGTACGTTTGTTGTGCTCGTTGTAGCTGGTCACCGGGGTGGAGATCGCGTGCCTATTCAGCAGTCTGCGAGTCACTCGGGTGTCCTCAGCGGCGATCAGGCCAGCCACCTGCAAAACACGCAGGGCCCGGAGTGTGATGTCTTCCAGGTTGCCTATGGGTGTGGATACGACATATAGGACTGGCAACGGCTCTCCAAGTAGGGCATATGGCGCTATTCTAGCAGCACCCTGCCCCAGTGAGCATGCTACCATCTCTCCAATCATCCGCAACGGACAGTCGAACCAAGGATCCGAAGGAGACGCAGACGATGGACCTCTACCTCGACCACATGCTCATTGGCGTTCGCGACCTTAGCCAGACGGCCCGCGACTACAACAAGTTGGGATTCAAGGTGACCCCCGAAGGCAGGCATCCGGGGCGGGGAACCCACAACCGGCTGGTGGTGTTCGGCCCTGAGTACCTAGAGCTAATCTCGATCCACGACGCGTCTCAGGGGCTTTTCAGACCCAACCTAGCGCCATTTCTGGAGTCACGCGAAGGGCTATTCATATTTGCGATGGGCACCTTTGACATCGATACGATCTTTGCCGAGATGCAGACCCGCGGTATCGCGGCCAAAACACCGGTTGCTGGGTCACGCCACGCTGAGGACGGCTCGACGGCCTACTCCTGGACACAGATGGAGATCTCGGAGGACGCGGTCCCGGGCAGCCAGACCTTCGCTATACAACATAACGACTTTTTCGACGGCAGGTACCCGGAGCCGCCCAACGCCGCGGAACACCCCAATGGCGTCACGAGCATCCACCACCTCGCGCTGGCCGTCAACGACGCCGATGCAGCGGCAGATGCCTGGACGCGGGCATTCGGACTGGCGTCAATATCCCAGGTGCCGGACACTCCGGCGACACGGCGACTCCGGCTGGACTTCGGCAACTGCGCACTTGACATGATGTCGCCTGCGGGACCAGGTCCTCTTGCAGATTTCCTGGAACGTCATGGCGAGGCGCCGTACCACCTGGCTTTTGAGGTCACAGATTTGGACGACACAGCTCGCTTCATGGACGGGCATGGCGTGACCGTGGGTTCAAAAAACGAGGACTCGGATGGCGTGGGGTTCGATATGGACGCAAGCCTGGCCAGCGGGGTTCCGAT
>JASLXL010000076.1 GCA_030740335.1 SAR202 cluster bacterium
TGTGGCCGCCGTGGACTACTTCCCGACCCTGGATACGCGTGGGGACCGATGGGTAATCGCTGACCTAGCCTCCCTAACCCGGACTGCGAACGTCGAGGCCACCTATGGCGAAATAATAACGGCTAATGAGGTGTGGCTGAACCCAGCTGATGGGGTTGTTGACATTAGTGTGCTGGTTGAGGGCCTGCGCAGCGAGCCATTCCCCAACACGGCGGTACACGATCGTAAGCAGGGCCTGTTGGATTCTGAAGTGGATCCATTGCTGGATGCTGGATGGCGCGCAATGCTACTTATATCCTTCCTGGTTGTATTGTTGTTGAGTTGTCTCGGTCTACTGTTGCACGGCTACGTTTCGTTCCAGGAACGGGGGACGCAGTTCGCCTTATTACGCAGCATGGGGCTGTCAAGTGGTCAACTCAACGCGCTGATGTGGTTGGAGCAGAGCCTAATAGTTGCTGTGGGAATAGCGCTCGGCACCTGGATGGGTGGTCGGCTGAGCGCCACTATCATGCCATTCCTTGGTCACAGCGACACGGGCGGAGTGGTACTGCCACCTTTTGCACCCCACGTTGAGTGGGGTGCCTTGCTTGTGACGTACGCGTTGATCTCGGTGATCTTCGCTGCAATCGTCCTGGCGATTTTTTTCATCGTTCGCAGGTCATCGCTGCAGCAGGCGCTCAGACTTGGAGAGATGTAGCAGGTTGGGAGCGAATATCGACCGATCATTGGGCCTATTGTTGGTTGTTGCAACCCCAATATTGATGGGTTGTGGCTCTGGCGGCGAGGTTCCGAGTGTCAATCCGGAGTCTCCTTTGCTGGCGGTCGAGGCGACCAAGCTCCTCTTTCGCGACGATATCTCCGGTACCGAGCCTGGCGGAGTGTTTTTGGAACTGCACTATCTGCTGTCCAATCAGTCGGACTCCGAGGTGATTTTCGCACATGACGATCTGGAACTCGAATCGACGTCGGGTCGATCCTATCCCCACTCCCCAGCGGGGCTTGCTGCGTGGGTCAAGGAGTCTCCCGGATACAACCTTACAGCAGCGATAAGGCTCACGAGGGGTAGCCATCCGAGGCCATGGGTGACAGTGTTCGATATACCGATTTCGGAGCGTGGCAGCGTTTTTACGATCCGGTTTCGAGGCGAATCAACGGTTTCGATTTTGGGAGAGTTGGGAGGGGTGGAGCGAGACGATAGTGAGGGACATGAATGATTGAATAGTTGACAGGGCTGTAATATTTGTGTACTCTGCCCCGAATCGCGGTTCCGGCGGACGGATCCGTCGTATCGTGTTGTATGGTGGCATATTGCAAGGAGGAGAATGTATGAAGAAGATGAGACAGCGCGGATTCTTGGGCCTCTTGGGTTTCGCGGTCTTGCTCCTAGTTGGAGTGGCCTGCTCCTCAGACCCAGAAATCGTTGAGGTCGTCAAGGAAGTAGTAGTCGAGAAGGAAGTGATTAAGGAAGTCAAGGTCGCAGGCGAGACAGTAGTAGTCGAGAAGGAAGTCGTTGTAGAAGTCGAGAAGGAAGTAGTAGTCGAGAAGGAAGTCATCAAAAATGTCCGGGTCCCTGGCAAGACAGTAGTAGTCGAGAAAGAGATCGTCCGTGAGGTCACGGCCCCGGCTGCTGAGACCGTCTTGACCGTTAGAATGGCAAACATGTCACCGCAATTCACCCCGCACACGCAGGGCAGAGGCGACATGGCACAGATCGGCGCGTGGCTTTGGTCCCGTATCGCGCAGGCCGATCCGACTGCTGGACAGTGGTCACCTGACCTGGCCCAGCGCTGGACCCTGGCCGATGACTTTAGCTCCATGACGTTCCACCTGCGAGCCAACTCTCTGTGGCACGACGGCACCCCGGTGACCGCCGCTGACATTGAGTACACGGTGCGTTCGTTCCTGAACCCAGAGCAGTCTAGCTGGATGCTGGCGACGATGACTGCCGTCAAGGGCGGCAAGGACTTCCAAGACGGATTGGCAGACACGGTCTCAGGTGTCACGGTTCTTGATGACCTGACCGTTGAGATCGCATTTGAACAACCGAGCATCAACTTCTTGGATGACCTGAACAACCTTTGCGGACTGGCCCCTGTGCCGGTACTCCCGGCCCACAAGCTGGACGCAATTCCTGACTCCGAGCTTTTTGAGGACGATTACTGGAAGAACGACATGGTGGGTTCCGGCCCATGGCAGTTCGTCCAGTGGGTTCCTGACCAGTTCCTCGAGATGACCGCATTCGACGGTTTCTACTTTGGTCGGCCGAACATTGATCGCATAATCATGGCGATTATCCCGTCCGGCGACGCCACGCAGATTGCTATGCAGCGCGGCGAGGTTACGGTTAACGTTCGTGGTGGCGTGAGTGTTGAGGCGCAGGAAGCCTTCCTGGCCGACCCGAGATTTGACGTATGGGCTACGATGGGCACCCACTCCGGTGGCTGGTCGTTCAACATGCGACAGCCTATCATCAACGACCCCCGCCTCCATCAGGCATGGGCATACGCGCTGGACCGCGAAACGCTGTTCCAGATTTTCGCGAATGGCCTTGGCAAGTTAGTCCAGACCCCGTTGACCCACTCCTGGTACCAGAAGTCCGAGTGGGACGACATGTACCCGTACGATCCCGACGCGGCGAGGGCTCTCCTTGCTGAGATGGGTTGGGACAGCAACCGCGTGATCAAGGTTCTCAGCTCCCCGCTTAAGAACGAGCAACAGCGAGCGCAGAACGCTGCGGTACAGCAGTATCTGGCCGACGTTGGTATCAAGATCGAGTACGACGAGAAAGAGGGAGCAGCCTGGTCGGCCTCCTTCTACACGGACCACGACTGGGAGGCTGCGAATTCCGGTGGTGGTGGCACGCAGGGTGGACCTGGTCAGTACCTGGGCGGCAGGTGGGTTACCTGTGCGGCGCCTAGCTGCGACCCCTGGGGCTATTCGGCTTACACCGGCTGGGACGACCTGATCTATGACGGCATGGCCATAACCGACAGGGTAGCGGCCGCCGCGCACTGGCAGATGATCCAAGAGGACTACATGATGGTAGACCTCCCCATCGTTGGTAGCTGGATCACGGCTGGTGTTAAGATCAAGAACCTAGAGTTCGAGATGCCTATCCTAGGTTCGATTCCGAAGCCTCAGGACCTGAGTAACATCAAGGTGTACCCTGTTCACATCGGGCGTGACGACAACTGGTCCTTCCACCCCGAGGGATGGCGGATCAGCCAGTAGAAAAGATGGGATGACCCTGCGGAGCTATTGCTCCTAGGGTGCTACAAGGCGGAGGGGCGTGGGTTACCATGCCTCTCCGCCTTGGTATTCGTTGAGACATTCCGCCCACAATTTGAACTTTTGTGGGCGGTCGCACATAGAGATTCTCTCCCTTGGTGTATTGCTTGATTCTGCACGACTGTTCGTGCGGGCAACAGTATTGATGCTATCGATTCGAAATTGTTATCCGGTGGCGACGGTTCCAAGTAGAACCGAGTAAGAGGAGAAATCCTGTTGTCGAATTATTTGATCAGACGAATGCTGGTTGCCATTCCTCTGCTGCTTGCCATCACCATCATGACGTTTACCTTTATCAATCTCGCCCCAGGCGATCCTGTTGACGCGCTTATCGACCCTGAGTTCTTCGTTTCGGGAGCAGGGGACGCTCTCCGTGCAAGGATGGGCTTGGACAAACCCATCCATGTCCGCTATTTGATCTGGCTCCGCGAAATGTTGACCGGAAACTTCGGATACTCATATCAGTTCGGACTGCCGGTGCTGTCTATGATCAAAGATCGCATGGTACCGACACTCGAATTGACCGTCGTGTCGCTCGTCGCCGCGACTGTATTCGGCACGGCGCTGGGAGTCGTTCAAGCATTGCGGCAGTACAGCGTTTTTGATTACAGTCTCAGCGTCGGTGCACTATTTGGCATCTCCATTCCTGCGTTCTTCTTCGCTCTGTTGGTTTTATATATATTTGTTGCTGTATTGGGCTGGTTTCCATCATATGGTATGCAAAGTTATGCCGAGAAATTCGATAGTTGGTGGCCAAAATTTATTGACCACGCTCATCATTTGGTCTTACCCGCAACGGTAGTTGCCGTTGAATCCCTCGCGGGCAACATGCGATATGCTCGAACTGCGATGCTCGAGGTTATGCGCTCTGACTACGTGAGGACAGCCCAGGCCAAAGGCCTATCCCAGTGGATTGTCATTGGTAGGCACGCGTTTCGCAACGCGTTGTTGCCCCTAGTGACGATTACCACCCTCCGATTGCCAAGCCTCATCGGGGGAATAATCATCATCGAGCAGATGTTCGCTTGGCCTGGAATGGGCCAGCTTTCCATTCAGGCCGTTGGAAATCGAGACTACACGGTGTTAATGGGTTTAGCGTTCTTCACTGCGGTTCTTGTGCTGGGCGCCAATCTGCTGGCTGATTTGCTATATGCAGTGGCCGACCCACGTATTCGCGTCGACGAGCAGGGTTAACCGTGAATAGTCAACCACGAGTGTCGCTAGGAGGGGTCCGTGTCAACCGCTGACGCTGTTTCAGTCGGGGCAGCCGAGGCGCCTCGCAGATCGAATATGAGTATTTGGTGGCGCTTCCGTCGCCACAGGCTGGCGCTGTTCGGGTTCGTTGTTTTGGGTGTATTTGCCTTTATGGCTGTTGCTGCTCCAATTGTGGCGCTGCAGGACGCGTTCTTAGTCGACCTCAAGAACATTAAGGCGGCACCAAGCTTCAGTCACATCCTCGGGACGGACGCGGGAGGACGCGACCTTTGGGCAAGACTGGTATACGCTTCGAGAATCTCTCTTTCTGTTGGCCTGGTCGCAGCGTTGATCGCATCGGCGATTGGCACAATCATTGGAGTGGTGTCGGGCTACGCGGGTGGCTGGGTCGACAACCTTTTGATGCGCTTCACTGAGCTGGTCATGACGCTGCCAACCTTCTTCCTTTTGATTGTTGCGGCGTCGCTGTTCGGTCGGAGTGTGCTTAACATAATGCTGATCATCGGATTCCTTGGATGGACGGGGAAGGCACGCCTCGTTCGAGGACAGGTTTTGTCGCTCAAGGAGTTGGACTACGTTACCGCTGCGCGCGCTATCGGCGCCAACGCTAGACGCATCTCGATCGTGCATATCTTCCCCGGAACGGTGCCCTATGTCGTAGTGTCGGCGACCCTCACGGTGGGCGGCGCTATTCTCTCGGAGGCCGGGCTGAGCTTCTTGGGTCTCGGCGTTCAGTTTACGACCCCAACATGGGGCAACCTGATGAACGCGGCCCAGTCGTTGCACGTTCTACAGCACCAACCATGGGTATGGCTCCCGCCAGGACTCGCCATCGGCATGACTGTACTGTCAGTCAACTTTGTAGGCGACGGTCTCCGTGATGCCCTGGACCCAAGGACCAAGATCGACTAGGGACTCGTTCCTTAGTCGAAATGGTCCTTGGAATTATGCATTCCTCGACAAGGGAGTGTTGAGTGTTTCGCCGTACACTGCTGTGTCCCTGGGCCCCATCAGTCACTCTGGCGCATGTGAAATCCCGGTGAATCTGAGAAATCGACTTGCTGCCTCCTTCCCTGTTGGACTTCTTGCTTTGAGTTCACTGCTCTAGGACATGGTGCATTCCAACTGAGACGAGTATGATATTGGTGTTGCGGTCGGATTGGGGAAATCATGACATTCAAATTGACTGTTACCCAAAGCCGACTATGGGTTGCCCTGGATATCGATTCCAATAAGTCGGCGGGATTTCAAGGAGCGTCGTATGCCAGTTCGTGCAGTTCACCGAACAGGAGCGAGGGCGGTTTCGGGGATTTGTTTGCGTCGAGTAATGGCAATGGGTATTTTACCGCTTGTGGCGATTATGGGGGTGGCCTGCAGTAGCGATACTGACGAGACCCCTGCGGCTTCCCAGCCCACTACCACCGTTGCCACCGCTGCCGCCGAGCCTGCGGCATCTGCGACCGTTGCGGCGGCGGGTACGGGTACGACAGAATCGTCGGCGACCCCTGTCCCCACAGAAACGTCGGCGACCCCTATCGCCACAACGGTGGTGGCGGTAGCAACTGTGGTGCCGACTGCCGAACCAACACAGGTGGCGGCTCCTATTTCCTATTCATCTCGTGGACTTGGTGAGGCATCGTCGAGTTGTACGCCAGGAATGTCAGCTGATGAGCAGAAGAAGGTGCTAGTGGACATTGGCGAGCAGCTATTCGGTGGAACCACGGCTCACGACGGGGAGATTACACGCCTCCACTATGCACCCGACGCCAGGGACCGTCGGCAGGGTGGTGTGTGGGTCGTGATTGAATACAATGGTGATGAGGCCGCGACAGTGGTTGAAAAAAAGGCCGGTATAGATGCCCATATGCGTGAAGCATACGAGATATTCTTTAATGCCGGTTGCGACGAGCTGATGCAGGTAGACATCGGTGCCAGGATGGTTGCCACGGGGGCAGGAGTGATAGGGCCTATGGCCCAAACCCTCGCTGTCGTGTTCAAAACGCGAATGCAGATCGAAGATGCTGTGGCGATCAATTGGGCAGACAAGGATAATATAGACTTCAGCCAGGTGTGGAATGAGTTGTTGCTGAACACACGATGGCGGAATGAACTGCGAGGCGACTGACACGCTGGATTCACAATGGTACGTGAGAGCAGTGTCAGAGACCTGTCGTAGTAGACGAGTTAGGAGGGCCAGTGACCGTGGCCAAGAATCAAGAAACGCTGATGATTCAAAGGGTGGCAGATCCTCGTGTACAGAGAGTTCTTGGGATCGTCTGTCTGACAATCGTGGCCGTCCTGATTCTGGCAGGCTGCTCGAGCGAAACGGAATCTCCAGCCGCGTCGGTACCCGATGCGGCTGGGACAGCGGACACCGAGGTACCGACCGTCGAGGCGACGACGGAGGTCGTCGCAAGTGATGAGGCTGAGCCGTCGTCAGAAGTCACCCCTGTTGTCACCACGGAGGCCACAGACGAGTCCGCCCCGGCATCTGCAGCTACTGCAGAGCCGACGCAGGTCGTGGAGCTCGCCGCGACAGAGACCCCAGAGTCTGAGTCGACAGACATGGCTGTCATCTTTCCCACTGTGGCCCCGATTACGATCGTGATTCCTGAAGGATGTGCACCGGGCTCATCGACCGACGTACAAAAGGCAAAGTTGATAGAGATCGGGTCCGCCATGTTTCCAGGAACCACGAACAAGGAGCGGCGACGGCTCCAGTTCGCTCCGGAAGCCAGAGACCATCGACAGGGTGGATTATGGCTCGTAGTTGAGTTCAACGGGGACGAGCTAGAATCCGTAGTCATGAAAAAAGCTGCCCTAGATGACCAGATGCGAGACGCATATGATGCGTTGTTCAATTCAGGCTGTGACGAACTCGTGCAGGTCGATTTGACGGGAATACACGAAGCGGTGACTACCCGAGAGGTTGGAAACTCGGTGGTGACCCCCGTCGTCGTGTTCAAGACCAGGCTGACGCTGGATGTAGCTGAGGGCGTTGACTGGGCCAACAAACAGGACCTGAACTTCAACGAAATTTGGAACCAGCTTCTCATCAACCCGAGATGGCGCAAGGAATTGCGCGAAGCCGAAGCGGCACCATAATACGTGGCGTTCTTATTCGGTGAACCTTCGTGACCGGCGCAGTAATTATTCTCCTTGCGTTTGCGTGCGGCGGGTCCTCCGATGCTCCCACCGACTCGCAGGCCGAATCAAGCCCAACGAATCAGACAGCCACAGAGGATGAAGTAGTGCCTGAGCGTCAGGTGGAGCAGGGAGTTGGCTGGTGAGGTCGAGTGAACTACCTCTCGATGATGATCGTCTCCGCCATACGTATTTTTTCCCAGGTCCGACTGAACATATAGAGAGAATCTTCGTTGGTGGGCACGGTGATCACCACCTCTTTGACATCACCCGCGACGAGCTTCAGGTCGGCGAATAGCTCACCATTGATTCTGCTCCTCCTTTCCTTGCTTACAGCAAGGGCGAAGTTGTGTCACCAACATTCATCTGGGGTGAAGTGGGTGTTGTACACGACGAACTTGACACGCTCCCCGGCAGGCACAACCAGAGGTTGGTCGGAGGTAAAGTAGTATCGATTTTGGTCATCAATAAGGATGTCGATTTTGAAAGTCTTGACCACTGTCTCATCTGGGTCGACGTCGATTAGACCTTCGAGGGTCGACAGCAATCTCGCCTGGCCGCCAATATAAAAGGGCGTTGGACCTGTGTCTTTAGGCTCCGTCTGGGTGGTTGCGTTCGGACCGGTGTCCTGGTTCCCGGCCGTGGTGATTGCCGTTGAGGCTTGAGGCGGGGTTGCCTGGCCTAACACTACAATGGTTGGCACGACGACTGTTTCCTCTACAATCACAGGAACCGCAACAACGATCTCAACCGGCGCCTCTTTGATGACCTCAACCTTGTGTGGGACGGGCGCCTCTTTGACGACCTCTACCTTTTGTGGGACGGGCGCCTTTTTGACGACCTCTACCGGCATCACCTTGATTGCCTCTTTCACCACGACCTTCGATCCACACGCTGCGGTCGCGGTCACCAGAGCGACTGCTATCGCCATTACTGCTGCGGATCGTGCCAGAGTCGACATTCGGGTCCGTGTCTCCATACGGCGTGGCATTCAGAGTTCCTGTCATCAAAGTAGCGCACGATCCGTCTCGGTAGAGGGCTCATATTAGCTATGGGAACTATACCGCGCACCGGGGTGGTTGTCCACGCGTGGAACCCGGAAGTGAATCAACCGGGTAATGCTCAGTTTATTTTTGTGAAAGTCATTGCGTCGCAGGTGCACTTGTGCTAGGCTCTGGCTTCATCCCCCGAAGTATCCACCGCTTGTCAACTAGTTGAGTCACCAAGGGAATCGGTGTTTGAGATCCGTCTGGCCGGTCTGCAATGCGAATGAGACGGTGTGCAGGCGGGTAAAAGATGTTCAAAAAGAGTAGAATACGAACGTTGTTAGCCTATAGTTTCACGGTGAAAAAGATGCGGACTAGCTTTCTGTTGATTATCGTGCTGTTGCTGATAACTACGACAGCCTGCGGTGGGTCGGAAGAGGTTGATGTAGAAAAGGAGCGAGCGGCTCCCGGAGGGTTGCCTGCGGTTGAGCAGGTTGATATTGGTGCGGTATCCATGGGCAATCAGGGCGTGATGGGGGAGCCTCTCAGGATTCCTGGTGATGCTCTACCCCCCCCGATCGGAGAGCTTCCGTTGGACGGTGATATCGTGGTAACATTCAAGTCCATAGTGCGTGCCGAATCGGTATCCAGTGCTTCGCGAGCTCTTGCCGGGGGAGCATCGGCTGCCTTCTTCAAGCCGAGGCACGGCACCTACCTAGCTGTCTTCTACGAGGTCACGAACGAGTCCACTGGTGGGCTGAAGCCCAGCGTACATGTGAATGACGCTTTTGAACTTGTGGATGCTCAGGGTCGGAAGTGGGACAAGGCCAACTATTTTAGCCATGGCTTTGAGGTTCCATATGCGATAGGAGTTCCGCTGGACAAAGGCGACCCACGAACATTCGTGGAGCCAGGTGATACTATAGAGGTGGCAGTCGCTTTCGATGTTGCTGTGGACGCCACTGGGCTTCGCCTGCTCTCCGAGCGGCTTGACCTTGAGATTGACCTAGGGGAGTAACGTATCGGGCAGGCCCACCGAGAGATCAGGGGAAGAGACAACATGGACAACGTGCTGGAGATAAAAGACCTTGCGACGTACTTCTACACGCATGATGGTGTAGTCAAGGCCGTCGACGGGATCAGCTACGAGGTTCAGGAGGGCGAGACCCTCGGAATCGTGGGGGAGAGCGGCTGTGGCAAAAGCGTAAGCGCCCTCTCGATCATGAGGCTAATTGCAGACCCTCCGGGCAAGATTGAGCGTGGCGAGGTGATATTCGAAGGCCGCGACCTGCTCAAGTTGAGCGATTCCGAGATGAGAACAGTCCGGGGCAACCGGATCGGGATGATATTCCAGGAGCCGATGACCTCCCTGAACCCGGTCCTGACCATCGAGCGACAGCTCACCGAGACGTTGGAGCTCCACCTGAAAATGACGAAAATGGAGGCCCGTTCGCGGGCCGGCGAGTTGCTCGAGATGGTCGGCATCCCGGATCCGGGACGTCGACTCAAGGACTACCCCCACCAGATGAGCGGTGGCATGCGCCAGAGAATTATGATTGCGATGGCGATCAGCTGCAATCCACGGCTGATCATAGCGGACGAGCCGACCACGGCATTGGACGTAACTATCCAGGCGCAGATACTCGAACTGATGCAGTCGTTGAGCAAAGACCTCGGCACATCACTGATCATCATCACCCACAACCTTGGGGTAGTCGCCCGATATGCCCAGCGCGTCGCGGTAATGTACGCTGGGAAGATCATAGAAACATCAACAGCAGAGCCGATCTACTCAAATCCTATGCACCCGTATACACTTGGACTGTTGAACTCAGTGCCACGTCTCGACGAAAAGATGGGCACCAAGTTGGAGCCGATCGAAGGGCTTCCCCCGGACTTGATAGACTTGCCCAACAGTTGCAGCTTTGCCCCAAGGTGCAGATACGCCATAGAGAAATGCACCACCGAGGCTCCGTCATTGGTCGATGTCACTGACGGTCACCAGTCGGCCTGTTGGAGGGCGGAAGAACTCGCCGATATAGGCATCAAGGTCGGCTAAGGAGAATCAGTTGGTGCAAAGTAAAGGCGACGAGACCCTACTAGAGGTAAAAGACCTCAAGATGCACTTCCCGGTAACCTCGGGAGTCATCTTTCAGCACAAAATCGCAGACATCAAAGCGGTTGACGGAGTCAGCTTCCGTATCAACAAAGGCGAGACACTGGGCCTGGTCGGAGAGAGCGGTTGTGGCAAGACCACCGCTGGTCGCTGCATCTTACAGCTCTACACACCGACCTCGGGCGACGTCATGTTCGAAGGGTCTCGGCTCAACGGACTTAGCAGCCGTGACATGATACCGTTCCGTCGCAAGATGCAGGTTATCTTCCAGGACCCGTACGGATCGCTCAACCCTCGTATGACCTGCCGGGATATCATCGGTGAGCCGCTGACAGTCCACAAACTCACGACCAGCAAGGCAGAGTACAACGACCGTGTTGCTGAGCTACTGAGCGTAGTTGGGCTCAACCCTTACATGGCAGACCGCTACCCCCACGAATTCAGCGGTGGTCAGCGCCAGAGAATCGGCATCGCACGCGCACTGGCTGTCAACCCCAGCTTCATCGTGTGCGACGAGCCAGTCTCCGCGCTCGACGTCTCTATCCAGGCACAGGTCATCAACCTTCTCGAAGAGCTACAAGACCAGTTTGATCTCACGTACCTGTTCATCGCCCACGACCTGTCGGTTGTGCGTCACATCAGCGACCGAATCGCGGTGATGTACCTGGGCCACATCGTCGAGATTGCGAACAAGGAAGAGCTTCACGAAAACCCGCTGCACCCGTACACAAAGGCGCTTCTGTCCGCAGTGCCAATCCCGGACCCAGTCTTGGAAGCCAAGCGTGAGCGAGTCGTGCTGACCGGCGACGTGCCGAGCCCGATGAATCCGCCTGACGGCTGCGTGTTCCACACACGTTGTCCGGTAGCCATCGAGGACTGCCAGGCCGGTATGCCAGAGCTACGCGAGGTATCCCCCGGCCACTGGGTGGCCTGCATCCGCGCCGACGACTACGGGCCCAACTAGGGCCGTAAGTTGGGCTGGACATGCCCAATGGCGTAGAGCCGACGCGCTCTTAATAGCGTGTCACCCTTCTAGCTGGTCGGCCCCGTCCGTCAGCCACGCCAGGTTGAACTGCGCAAGGCGCAAGCTCTCGTATGGCCCATCAGAGCCCCTTTCGTACAGGCAGCATATTGTCATGTCCGGTGCGATCGCCATGTCCGAGTAGGCTGATGGGCCGGTGTACAGCACCTTCTTCGTCGCCCAGGTCTGGCACTCGTCGTAGCTCACCCGCAGCGTAAAATGGTCTCGCGTGGTGCTATCCAGGTTGCCAAAGATGATGCGATTCTTGTCGTGGGTCTCGGCGTCGGTATAACGCACGATGCTGGCCTGGCACACCGCGTCCGTCAGTTCGTCCAGCTCGATCAAGTCGGACCAGGTTTCCCCGCCGTCCTTGCTCCAAGCGCAGAGGCGCCTTTGCAACTGTCTGTTGGCCGCTCGCACGGCCATGTAGAGTGAGCCGTCGGCGGTCTCGACCATCTCGCACTCGTTCGAGCCGCCCGGCAAGGCGCCCCCTACCTGCCAATTGGCGCCGTGGTCGTCGCTGTAGAACATGTGCGAGTGAGAGAATATCGAGTCCATGCGGTGACTATCGTGGTGCCCGGCGGGTATGGCAAGACGGCCTGACTTCATCTGGATTCCCTTGCCGGGAGCCATGACGTAGTGCGTCCAGTTAGAAGGCATGATGCTGTCTGTGATGTCCACCGCCTCCGACCAGGTCGCACCGTTATCATCGCTGTGCATGACGTAGCATCGGAAGGCGTCCCTGTTGAATGTCAAGAATACTCTGCCGGTATCCCGGTCGACGACGACCGTCGGATTGTGGAAGGTGTTCTCGCCGTTGCCGTATAGCAATTGCAGTGGGCCCCATGTCACTCCGTTGTCGGTGCTGCGCTTGAGCACCAGGTAAAGCGCGTCGTAGTCGTGCTGACCGTGCCTCCGACCCTCGCAGAACGCCAGGATCGTCCCGTCCGAGGTGATCGCTAGCGACGGTATCCTGAATGTGTGGTAGCCTTCCGCTCCTGACGTGAACACCTCTGTCTCTCTGAGCCACGGAACCGCCTGCTGAGATGTCATTTCGCTGCCTCCATGGGTGGATCTCGCCAACCGATCAGGTCCAAGTGCGTGCCATTTAAGTCGACTGCGCCGGGTATTGCAACAGGTCGTACGGGAGCGTGTTGACTCCTCGTCGTGATACACTTCGGCTCGGCCCGCATCCCGACTCTGGAGGACTGTCTACATGAAGAAGCTAATGGCCACTGCTCCGGACAAGGTGGAGGTGGTCGATGTAGAGATGCCGGAGATGGGCGAAGACGAGATCCTGGTCCGCGGTGTGCGCTCGCTGCTGAGCCCCGGGTCCGAGCTGAAGCGGGTCCGGCGCTCCGAAGCCTACCCCGGGCCATGGCCCAACCCCGACCTGGGCTACGCCATGGCCGGCGTGGTCGAGGAGACGGGCTCAAGGGTAGAGGTGCTTAAGCCGGGTGACCGGGTCGTGACGATGCGCCATCACCAGCAGTACGTCGTCGCGAGCGGGGGACTGTTTGGCGAACGTCCGGCGATGCGGGTCCCGGACAGCGTTGACTGGGATACCGCCCCATTTGGGATATGGGGACGCTCGTGCATCAACTGGTCTCGCAGGGCGGCTATCGTCCACGGTGAGACCGTTGCCGTCGTGGGCTGCGGGCTCGTGGGCCTGCTCATGGTTATGTGGGCAAAACTGTCGAACCCAAGGCGGGTAATCGCCATCGACCTGGTACCGAAAAGGCTCGAATTGGCGCGACGGGCAGGGGCCGATTTCGTACTGAACCCACGAGACGGCGACATCGCCGGGCAGGTACGGGAGCTGAACGAGGATGAGGCCGATGTGACGCTGCACTGCGTCGGAGGCGCCGCGGCCAAGGCCTTCGACACCTCGCAGGTAGTTACTCGCCGCGGGGGGCGCGTGGTGCTCATAGGGCACCACTGGACCGACCTGCGCATACTGCCGCACGGATTCACCAACATCGACCTGCTGGGCTCCGGTGTCGGCTACGACCGAGACCCGAAGCTGTTCGTCGACGGCATGGAACTTCTGCAGGCGGGCAAGCTGCCGGTGGCGGACATCGTTACACACAAGGTTCCGTACACCGATGGCCCGGGGATCTATGACATGCTCATTTCGAACCCCGACGACTCGGGCGCCATTCTGCTGGAGTGGGACACATAGGTGGCGACCCCCCTGTTCAAGGGCTAGTCACGCGGCTCGGGCTGACTTCAGTCGGGGAGTCGCCAGCGGACGACCTCGACGTGGCTGATGTGCTCGGCATCCCGCCAGCTATATGACGTCACCAGAGTCTCGTCCTCGATCTGTACCGTCGGGCCGAAGCCGCCGCCACTATCCATGTCGGACGGCGTCTTCGCGTCCAGAACGAGGCGGTCGTTTGTCATGTCGAACTGCACGTCGTCATGGTACTCCTCGCCGACGACAGCCCTGACACCGAGCGGCCGGTGCAGCTCCCGCACCGTGAATGTAAGGAGGAGTCGGCCATCCTGGAGCCGCAGGATGGCCGGGTACATCTCGCCGACGACGCCCAGGCCGCGGACGGGGCGCACGGTGCGACCCTCGTCGGTCGTCTCGTATATGGCCATGCGCTCGTACTGGTCGCTGAATGCCCCCGAATCGGGGATGGCGTCGCCGGGTTGTGGAAGGTGCCGAGGATCGACGCGGGCCAGCAGGAGTACCTTGCCGGAGCGCGCCTGCCATAGGAATGCTTCCCATAGGAACCCTTGGTATTCCTCCGCGAGGCCGGCTATTTGCGCCGGGTACCGCTCGCTCCATGTCCTGCCCCGGTCGTGACTCCGCCAAAAATAGTCCCTATGAGGCAACCCGAGCCCTCTGCCGCCGACGCCCAAAAGAAGCGACCCGTCCTGCATCTCCAGGATGTTCCGTGTCGTTGATGTGGCCGCCGTCGCCGGGTCGAGTCCCGCCGGTTCGGCCAGCACCGAGGTCCAGCTCCTGCCGCCGTCCTCACTGCGGTGAACCCAGGCCTGGTTGTAGCCGCCGGTATTCCTTACATCGGATGGCGTCAGCGTCACGGTCAGAAACATGGTGCCGTCGCCAAGGATCGTAAAGTAGGACTCCCGCCCCACGAGCCCCATCTCCGCGGTCAAGTTTTGAGGCTTCGACCACGACCTTCCGCCGTCGTCGGACCGAAATAGCAGTATCTCCTCCCGATGCTGCTTCACCGGCCCTTGGAGCTGCAATGCAGAGAAGGCCACCAGAACGAGCTCCCCGGAGGGCAGCTTCGCAATGCAGGGCTTGTAGTCGCCAGGTGCCCCCAGCGATGTGATTTCGCCGGGGATCTGCTGGCCCATGAAGTGTCTGGGGCTTTCGATCGGAATGGCCACTTCCTGACTCATAGGATCGGCCACTAGGTGGTTGGATCCGACCAGATGCTACCGCCGATAAATCGGATGCCGTCGTCGCCGTGGAAGTAGTATGTGGACAGGATGCTGCCGTCCTTGCGCTCAATGGAGGCTGGGTAACCCAGGTCCAGGTGCTGGCCGTCGTCTCGCAACACCACCTCGCGCCCGATATCCCAGGTCTCGCCCTGGTCGTCGCTGAAGCACGCCCGTACGCCGTAGGGCTCGCGCCGGTAGCCGTAGGTGCAGAGGATGCGCCCTGAGCGCAGCTCAATCACGTTGCAGGGGTGTCCCCACATCGGCGTCCGCTGCAGACCCTGCCAGGTCCAGCCGTCGTCGTCTGAGAAGGCCTGGTACATGAAGCCGTCCGCGTCGTCGGTGCGAATGACGGTGAGCAGGCGACCGCTCCGCAGCCTCAGGAGGGGCGGCTCGTGGAACCCTATGCGACCCTCGGGGTCGTGGGCGACCGTCGAGGGCTCACCCCATGTCTTTCCCTGGTCGCGAGACCGCGCGATGAAAATGCGGTCCTTTGAGTCTGACCGGGTGTGACCATGGAAGGGCGATAGCCACGTGCCGTCCGGCAACTCGACAATTCCGGTCTTGCCGGTGTGGGACCAGTAGTCCAGCTTTTCGATTCCGAAGGGCTGCGGCGCGCCCCAGGTGTGGCCGTTGTCGCTCGACCGCATCATATAGAGGCTGTCGAAGGCCATCGAGTCGAAGGGCCTCTCCGGCCTGTCCGGCAGGACTTCTCGTTTCCCGCCGAGCTTGGCAATCCCCTCCTCGTCTAGGTGGGAGAAGAGCCGCATGTTGTTGACGATGACCTCGCCCGACGAGACCTGGGAGATCATCGCCATGTTGTGGTCCTGCACCCCATCGGCGGGGTCGACGATCACGAAGCTGGTGGGGTCCCAAGTGTCGCCGTCATCGAGGGAGCGCACT
>JASLXL010000077.1 GCA_030740335.1 SAR202 cluster bacterium
AAGGTAGAGACCGCTGTCGGAGTCGTAGCCCGTCGACATGAGCAAAGCTCCGTTGTCGAGAAAGACGGGGGTCTCAGAAAACCCCCGTAACCCCCGAAACGGTAGGTCCGGCAGGCTGAGTATGTCGGCGGTCACATCAGACGGCGGCCTTGCGGGGGTGTCCCCTTTATCGGTGGTCCTTACAAAATCGGCAACTCGGTCCAGGGCACCGCGTAGTGATACGTTGGTCATGGCCTCTGCCGAAACTCCTGCGTCTCCAGTACGGATGCGGACCACGGAATTGCCTCGCGAGAATAGGAGAGGGCCTTTTTCATCGGCGGCTTTCAGCGCCTTCACTGCGTCGCTCGTGATGTCACGCATGTGTCGGCCACTTATTGAAATGGTTGGGCGATCGTGGCTACCTGAGCCATTTCTGTCTGCGTGGAGTCCAGCCCCTGAGGCTGGGAACTCTCTGGAGCAATAGCTATCAGCGTCCCCCCAGAGTTCCATCACATCTTGGAGGTTTCGGTCGAGGCAGTGGGCGTGCGAACAGTGGAACGTTGGCCATTGGCCTTCCTCCGCCTCCCACACGACGGTGTCGGAATCTTCGGCGGGTCTCTGGTCGGAATGTTCATCAACCCAAGGACAAAGGACGGCGTGTTTCCCACCGCCCAGGTCGCGCCCATATCGCCCCTGGACCTGAAACCACGCTACGATGTCCAGTGTGGAATGGTCACCCCGGCCAGAGAGGAGGCGTTTGCTGCCATCGGCCTCTCTGGGCTTTGGCTGCGCCGCCGCCGCAAGGACTTGGAGCAGTTCGGCAGGGACGACTTCCAGGCGCCCAGCAGCTTCCAAGATGCAAGCCACCCGGTGGGGACGGTCCGGCATGGGGTCACCCTTGCAGACTTGCGTTCCATACAGCTTCCATACCCGGCTAGCGTTGAACGTGCTGGGGTCTACGGTCACCTGTTCATCGTCGAACTCGTCCCCTAAGACTTTGAGGCTCTCTTTCAGAAGCTTGGTGCTGGCCTCATCGTTCGGTAAATCCACCCGAAGAAGTAGATGAGCGCCATTGCCGCTGTCAGCCAAGATCGGGGCTGGCCATCCCCTTTCTGTCAACCACTGACGGCACTCAGTTGCCTTCAAGATGGCAGCACTGTGCTCTTCCTTAGTAGAGCTGATGCCTGCGGGCCGCACAGCATCGAAGTCGATGGGGAGGAATCGGCGACGGAGGATGTCCTCGTCCTTGGTACAGTCGCCCTGTCTCACAAAATCGCGGACTCGATTGTTGGCACGCGCCAGCAGAGTTGGGTCAACCCGGTTGAGGGTGATGTAGACGCCCGGCCCTTGCCCACTTAGCTCAACAGCCGCATCGCCCAAAAGTTGACCGTCATCGAAGTAGCCGCTGCAAGTTCCCCTGGATGTCCCGGGCACGCGGAGTTCTACGACCTCACCCTGCTCAACCAGAAGTGACAAGGCGGACCGGATTTCTTCTTTCTTGTCATTGCCCATCTTTCACCCCTCTAAGTGACTGCTCCTGCGCCAGGGGTCCACCGGTCTCCCGCGCAATTTCGGCCAGCACATCGGCCACACCCAACAGGGCAGCATCGGTGGCTGGGTCGGCGATAACTTGCTGAAGAGCAAGGTTCGACCTATGTTCTTGATTGCTGCGAGATTGGTTACGCTCTGGGCCGGTGACTACGGGCCGTCTTCTCCTAGGCACTGCCGCACTCCTCAGATTCAGGTACGAGGAGAGTGAGCAGCCGTTCAAGACGTTCAAGTTCAAGCCGGTCGATGAGCATGACAACTTCATCCGACGCTGACCGATATCGGCTCCTGGCCTCGTCGAGGACAGCAGACTTGAAGAGACGTAGGGCGTCCTCATCGCGAGTGGTCGCCACGATGACCCCACGACCCAGGGTTGGGTCCGGATACTGGAGAGCCAAATACGGTTGCATGAGCGTCCCCCCTCTACTATTAATAGAGGTTCCAGAGGAGCAATTCGGACAAAAGAAAAGTGGACCAGCCAACGGCCGGTCCACTTCTAACAAGGGAGCTGTTTAAGGTTCGGCTAAGGTTTCGCTTTGAGTGTCCGCCTGGCCCTTCTGAACGCTCTCATCGTCGCCTCATAGTCGTTGCCGAGAAATTCAATCATGCTGTCGTTACGTTTCCCGTCGAGTTTGTAGCCGCTGTGAAGGCCATCCCACACGCGTTTGACCGCGTTGCGCTCAGCCGGACTGAGAGTATCCAAATTGATGGACTTTGGGAACTCGGATTCCGACTCTAACGCCACTATTTCGGCCTCGGCACCTGGCGAATGTGGATAATCCTTCCTGATGATCGACCCCGATACTGCCATCACATCGCGGTCGACCATAAGGTCTGAATTCCCACCCCACGGCACCCGGCTCTCGTTACGATACTCCCCTTCACCGATCGGACCATACGCTTCACGCCGTACCACGTGCCGGATAACACGGGAGAGTGTGTCGTACACTCCAGAGGGGCGCATGCCATCGAGTGTGCCTTTCAGTCCCTTC
>JASLXL010000078.1 GCA_030740335.1 SAR202 cluster bacterium
GAGAATGGTGGATCGAGCCGGTCGATCGCCAAGTTGAGCCCGAGGCGTTCCAGGGCGGAGACGTAGACGGGCGCCGCGGCGGCCAGGGTCGTCGTGATCAAGACACCGGCGAAGATGCTTGCCAGAAGTGGCCAGTCATCCACAAACCGTTTGAAAACTAGTCTCGACAGAGAGAGCGGGGGCATTGCCAGGCCTCACTAGGAGCCCTAATGTTGTCGCAGACGGACACGGAGTGCGCTCAGCAATTTACGCACAAGTTCGACCTGGTGACATCGGCACTGTCTGCGGTGAAAACCGATAGAGGACTCTAACATAACATAGCTACGGGATCGTCACGATTTGGCAGTGCGCGATTCTTCGTACTACGCCCCTGCCCGATGCTTAGATTCTGGACGTTTACCTGTCAGTCACGGCCCCCGGGATGTGGCTGGATTGGCTGCGGTGGAGAAGCTGTGCGGCCATGTGTCGATGGTTCTCCTGGCTCCACGCATGATGCCTTGACTCAGGGAGAGACCGCCCATAAAATTGCGGGCATCTTTTCGCTACAAGGAGGCATTCCATTGGGTCAGAACCTTCGTATTCTCAGCGTCAACGCTCACCCACACGATTTCACTCACTACGCTGGCACGCTCGGGATTCATGTGGCATCTGGGGACGAGGTTACGGTCGTCAGTGTCACCACCGGCGAGGCTACTCACAACGAGGCACTCCACGATGAGCTGATGAAGCCGGAGGTGGAGCGCGACCCCGCTATCATCAACCAGGGGGTCGGGGACTACAGCGCTGTGAAAGCGAAGGAGTTGGAGGAGGCCTGTGCCATTTTCGGCATCACAGATGTCAGAATCCTTGGCTTCCCGCAGCCCTATCGGGTCTCCCTATTTCCGGAGTCGATCGACGCTCTTCGGGACGTAATCATGGAGACGAGGCCTCATGTCATGATTACCCAGAGCCCGCACACCGCTACCCGCAACGGCATGGCGGCCAGGATGCCTGACGACCATGAGGAGACCGCCTTCATGAGTCTGGAGGCTCGGAGCCGGGCGGCCACTGCCACCCCGGGTGACACCGTGGCCCCACATACGATAGCTGCCATATACTACCCCGGTGTTTATTATCAGAACAATGAATTCGACTTCGTGGTCGACATCACCGACTGGTTCGAGAAGCGAGTTGCGGCCGAGGACAAGTACATCAGCCAGGGGCACTATCCAGCCTGGTCCCGGAAACGGATGGAGGTCTCGCTTGGCAATGCGGGTTGGTTCGCGGGGACCATGTACGGTGAGGGCTTCGTGCGCGATAAGACTGAACTGGTGCCGAGGATTACTGTCGCTGAATCGGCTCTAAGGCGGGCCACAGAGCCAGTAGGCGACCACTACGAGCGCATGGTAGGCGAGAGGCCGCCTACAGACTAAGTGCTTGCTCCGCCACAGCCCCGTGTTGGGGCGGAGCGCTTGAACCGTTGGATTGGAAACGGGAACCGGCACGGTCCGCCTAATCGAATGGCGGGTCACTTTTTGCGGGATGGAGGAGTTCCATTGAGCCAGAAACTTCGAGTTCTCGGCGTCAACGCCCACCCACACGATTTTACCTGGTACTCGGGCACGCTCGGCATCCATGCGGCATCGGGCGATGCTGTCACGGTTGTTAGTGTTACGACCGGCGAATCAGCCCACAACGAATCTCTCCACGACGAGTTGATGAAGCCAGAGGCAGAGCGCGATCCTGCTATCGTCAACCAGAAGCCCGGCGATTTCAGCGCCCTCAAGGCAAAGGAGATGGAAGAAGCCTGCGCAATATTTGGCATCACCGATGTCAGGCACCTTGGCTTCCCGATGCCATTCAAGGTAGCCGAGTACCCTGAGTCGGTGCGGGCCCTCCGGGAGGTGATTCTGGATGTGCGGCCTCACATCATGATTACCCAGAGTCCGTTCCTGAACGGCCACCAAGGGAAGACGTCGGGCGCGACCGATGACCACTACGAGACCGCATTCATGAGCCTGGAGGCTCGCAGTCAGGCGGCTAATCCCGTCTTCGGCGATACCGAAGCGCCCCATGCCATAGCGACCGTCTACTACCCTGGCGTCTATTTTCAGAACGAGGAGTTCGACTTTGTAGTCGACATCACCGACTGGTTCGAGAAGCGAGTTGCGGCCGAGGACAAGTACATCAGTCAAGGCCACTACCCTGCCTGGTCCCGCCGGCGGATGGAAGTCTCGCTGGGCAACGTCGGGTGGTTCGCGGGGACGATGTACGGGGAGGCCTTCGTACGTGAGAAACCGGAGCTGGTGTCTAGGATGACTGTAGCCGAATCGGATCTGAGACGTGTCTCGGAGCCCATCGGAGACTACTACGGCCGCATAGTGGGCGAGAGGCCGCCAGCACACTAGTTTTTTCCGGGCCCTTCCTGTTGTTTTCGCCGCATGCCGGGTTGGACACTCTTTTCGCCCTTTTCCGCAGATTGTCTTCCCGTGTGAGCCGTCTTGGGGCGACTGGAGGATCACCAATGGACCTTGAAATCCGAGCTATCACGCCTGAAGAGACCGAGGGGTTCATCAGAGCGACGTCGATGGCCTTCGGGCAGCCACCTAGCGACGAGGACATGGCCCAGCGCCCTTCCATGAAGGAGCTCGAACGCTCTCTGGCGGCCTATGATAATGGCAGCATGGTTGGGGGGGCGCACTCGCGCTCTTTTCGCATGAAAGTGCCCGGTGGCGAGCTGCCGACAGCCGGAGTTCTCGACGTCACGGTGGCGTCGACCCACCGGAGGCGGGGCATCCTGACCGCCCTGATGGTGGATCAGCTGAAGGGGGGTCAGGAGCGTGGTGAGCCTCTTGCGGCCCTCTTCGCCTCGGAGAGTGTCATTTACGGCCGCTTTGGCTACGGTATCGCTACCGTCCACGAGAGGTGGAGTGTTGACAGGCCGTACACGGCGTATGCGACGCCCTACGAGCTAACGGGGCGCCTGAAGTTTGTTGGACCCGAGCAGATGCGCAGGATCTTTCCAGAGGTGTACCGCCGGGCCACCGCCTTCCGACCAGGGGCTATCGAGAGGCCTGCCGATGTGTGGGACTTGATTGTGACCGATTACCCTCCGGATCGCGGAGGGGCCAGCGCCTATTTCCACGTGGCATATTACGGAACAGTCGGGAATCTTGACGGCTATGTCTCTTACCGCATCAATGGCAGCACGTTGAGCGTACATGAGCTGATGTCGACGACGGACGAGGCCCATGCTGCCCTGTGGCGGTTCTGCTTCGATGTGGACTTGATCAGTTCGACGGCGGGAGGGCAGCGGCCTGTGGACGATCCTCTGCCTTGGATGATGGCAGACCCGCGGCAATTGAAGCGCACTCCGTACGATGGCTTGTGGGTGCGTCTTGTGGATCTTCCCGCCGCGTTGGCGGGCAGAACATATGCGAGCGAAGGGCGGCTTGTTCTTGAGGTGCGCGACGAATCTTGCCCATGGAACGATGGCCGCTATGTTCTTGATGGAGGGCCTGAGGGCGCGACGTGCCGTCCAGCCGACGCAAAGCCCGATCTGGCACTATCGGCGGCGGACCTAGCCGCCGCCTACCTGGGCACGGTCTCATTCACAACGCTGTCTCATGCCGGTCGCGTCGAGCAGGTGTCGGAGGGGGCCCTGGCCCTGGCAGACGCTATGTTTGTGGCAGCTCTTAAGCCGTGGTGCCCCTACATATTCTAGGTACTGGTGTTGCGCACGCTACGTTGGACGGGGCTGGTGTTGCTATGGGCGGTGTTGGCGATCGGATTTGGGAAGAGCGCAAAGCCCCCAGAGCCAGTCCTCTAGGCTGAAAAACGATCCTCTTTCCAGGGATCGCCCTCCATGTGGTACCCGCGTACCTCCCAGAAACCCGGAGCGTCTTTTGTCATGAACTCTATGCCGTTGACCCACTTGGCGCTCTTCCATCCGTAGCGTTTTGGCACCACCAGCCTCAGTGGGCCACCGTGGTCGGCCTCAAGTGCTGCGCCGTCGTGTTTGTAGGCGTACAGCACGTCATTGTCGGTGGCGACCTCCAACGACATGTTTGTCGTGTAGCCACCGTAGCAGTGCACCATGACATGCGAAGCCCCGGGTCCTAGCTTGACCAGCTTCATGACCTCAGTGAACGCGATGCCCTCCCAGGTATTTTGCAGGCGGCTCCACTGTGTAACGCAGTGGAACTCGGCCCCCAGCGTGGTCTTTTCCAGGTCCATGAACTGCTTCCAGTCCAGAGTTACCTCTTGATCGACCCGGCCGAAGATGCGGAAGCGCCATTTATCGAGGTCGATGCTCTGGATCGGGCCGAATGTCAGGACGGGGAATTTTTCTGTCACGAACTGACCAGGCGGCGCATTTTCGTCGTCCCCGTTTTGGGCCGACCTGGTAATTCGACCAAGTTTTTTGAGCATATGTCCTCCCGCGGGCCGTTGTAGACAGACTGCCACATTGTACAACGGTGACTCTACGGGGTTTCTCTCACCCATCATGTTGGCATGTCCCCTATCTGCCTTCCTCCCTCTACAAAGAAATTCTTAGTAGGCGCGCTGCAGTTGGTACAGCAACGTACCGTGGTTTAGCCCGCGGGTCGATGGTTAGAAGGCTCACTCTGAGCGAGTTTCCGACCACCCCGAGCCAGAATCCGCTCACCCCGAGCTGGAGAGCTGTGGGCCCCATGAGAGGGCGGCTTGGCGACATGGTGAGCGAAAAAATTCACTTTTAGTGCGGCTTCGTGTAGGATTACCGAACCCCACCGAAGAGGCTCTAAATGACTCTGCAACCTGGCGACGCCGCACCCGAGTTTACACTACCCTCCTCCGATGGCGGAGAGGTATCCCTGTCCGGTCTTCGAGGGAAGAAGGTGATCCTCTACTTCTATCCCAAGGACGACACGCCAGGCTGTACCAAGGAGGCTTGCGGCTTCCGAGATAGCCACGATGAAATCATAGAAGAGGGGGCAGTGGTTCTCGGCGTGAGCGCAGATGACCTTGGCTCCCACGCCGAGTTCATCAACAAGTTCAATCTGAATTTCCCCTTGTTGGCCGATGAGGACAAGGTGGTTGCGACCTCCTACGGCGCGTGGGGCGAGAAGCAACTATATGGGAAGATGGTCATCGGCATGATCCGAAAGACGTTCATCATCGACGAGCAGGGCAAGTTGCAGAAGATATGGCAACAGGTGCAGCCAGAGGGCCATGCCGGTCACGTCCTGAAGGCGATCAGGTCCAGTTGAGTCGGCGCCAACTCCGACTCCGACGTCCAGTAACTTAATAGGAGCGCGACGTAGCCTCCAATCGCTCCCCTGACGAAGTCCAGGCTACTCCCGGCGACGCCCTGGGCGTCGCCGACGAGTTCGTGCCGCTGTCTCGCCGTCAGACGATTTTGACGATGGGCGGTTTGATGCTTGCCCTTTTTGTCGCGTCCCTCGACCAGACTGTCGTTGGCACCGCGATCCCCCGTATCGTCGCCGACCTTGGCGGCTTCGACCGCTTCACCTGGATCACTTCCGCCTACATAGTCGCATCAACTACGGCGGTGCCGATCGTCGGTCGGCTCTCCGACATATATGGCAGGAAGGTCTTCTACATAGGCGGCATTGTCGTGTTCCTGGTCGGATCCGTGCTGTCGGGCTTCAGCCAGTCCATGAACCAACTCATCGCCTTCCGTGCTATCCAGGGATTGGGCGGCGGAACGATGATGGCACTTGCCTTTGTCACAGTCGGCGATCTGTTCCCTCCCGCCGATCGCGGCAAGTACCAGGGGTTCGTGGCCGCTGTCTTCGGACTCTCGTCGGTAATTGGTCCCACACTTGGCGGGGTCATCACGGACACACTGAGTTGGAACTGGATTTTCTTCATCAACCTGCCTATCGGTATTCCTGTGGCGATCCTCTTTGTGCTGTTCTTCCCTTCCGGTCGGCAGAATGTCGCCAGCAGACGATTGGATGTTGTAGGCATGTCCTTGTTGGTGCT
>JASLXL010000079.1 GCA_030740335.1 SAR202 cluster bacterium
GAATCGACGGGACGGGGTCGCCGTCGTACCTGAGGTCGACGTAGCAGTCGTCCTCCAGGATTGGTACCGAGTGCTTGCGCGCCAGTCTGATCATCGCCTCGCGTCGCTCCAGGGTCATCGTCCAGCCCTGAGGGTTCTGGAACGTAGGGATGGTATAGATCATCTTGACCGATTTACCCTCGGCTCTTGCTGCCACTATCGCGCTCTCCAGCACGTCGGGCAGCATACCCTCCCCGTCGCATTGCACGCCGCGGATATCGGCCCGGAACCTGCGTAGGATTCCCAGGGTGCCGCTATATACGAAGTCCTCTGTAAGTACCACCTCCCCGGGATTCACAAGTGCATCGATGAGCATGTGGAGGGGTTGGCTGGACCCGTCGGCGAGCACTATTTCATCTGGCGAGACGCCAATTTCCCGCTCCCGGCGCAGCTTTTCTGCGACGTACTTGCGAAGAGGCGGATATCCCTCCGGGTGCGGGTAGACAGCCAATTCCCGGCCCTCTTCCCGGAGCGCTTGTTGGAGTCCGTCGGCAAGGTCTTTCAGTGGCAGTGATGCAGGATCAGGGTAGGCGACGGCGAAATCGTACTTGCCGCGTCTGGCCGCGCTACTACCGGTACGGGCCTCCGGGGCGCGGTCCGAGAACAGACCCTGGAAATTGAACTCGTCGTGCTCTGCCATTGGGATGTGCTCCTCGCTTGTGACGTCCAATCGTGATGGACCTGGTGGCCCGCTTATTCGACCGCTATCCGGAGGCGCTTGTTGATGCGCCCCTTGCTCTCGTGACTTGTGACCTTGATAGTGCCGACCTCTCTCGTATTGGCTACGTGGGTACCGCCATCGGCCTGAAGGTCGAGTCCTTCGATGTCCACGATCCGGATCTCGCTAATCCCCTCTGGCAGCAAGCTTATTTTGGTTCGGATCAGATCTGGGATCGCGAACGCCTCGTCTCTTGGCAGCGTGCGTATCTTCACGTCGCGAGCTGCTTGAATCTCCAGGTTGATCAGATCCTCGATCTTCTCGGCGAAGTCGGCTGTCATCTCTTCCAGCTCGAAGTCCATTCGGGCGGTGAGCGGCTTCATGTCGCTGCCGGTGACGTGGGCGCCGAAATCTCGCCACACAACGCCGCATAGGATGTGGAGAGCCGTGTGCGTGCGCATGAGCTGATAGTGCCGGTCCCAGTCGATCTCGCAGTGCACCCCGATACCTGCCTTGGGAGGCTCACTGTCCAGCTCGTGGACGAGCTTGCCTCCGGCGCGCGTTATCTTTCGGACTTGCCACTCCTTGTCGCCAGAGCGCAGCACACCGGTGTCGGATGGCTGTCCGCCACCGCCCGTATAGAATGGCGTGCGGTCCAGCACGACGCCGGTCTCCGTCGCCTCGACTACCGTGGCTTCGGCCTCTCGGGCATAGGCATCGACAGTGGCGAGTAGCTCGGTCATGCTCGTGCTCCTGGTCTGACTGGTGCCAGTTTGTAATTTTGTCTGGAGGGTCCCATTTCTCGATATGATCCACGTGGGTCTTAGCCGTTCTCTAGGGTAGAGCGGCGGTCACGGTAACCTCTACAAGGTAGTCTTCGTGGAGCAGGCCGTCGATGATCAAGAAGGTGTTCGGCGGGAATTGCTCTCCTGGGAATATTTCCGCGAATACAATGGCCCTGGCGTCCAGATATGGCTGCACCGACTCCCTGCCGACCACGTATGTGTTGATGGATACGACGTCCGCGAAAGATGCGCCGCTGTCGGCGAGTATCGCGCCGATGTTTTTGTAGGCCTGGCGTACCTGTGCGCCGACATCCCCCTCGCCCACCAGTCTGCCAGCTTTGTCGACGGATACTTGGCCTGCCAGAAGCAGGAGCTTCGACGCCGTAACCTCGGCCACGTGCGAGTACTTGCCAAGCGGCGGATAGACTCCCGAAGGGTTGGAAAGCTCGCGATGTGGCTGTGTCATGGCACTCCTCCGACGGCTGGTGGTCTACGTGAGGGTCAAAAAATCTAGTCGCGGCGCACTATGCGTTGAAGGACGAATTCGGTAACTACCAGGTCGTCCAGAACGTCGTTGTCGGCTGCGCCCCGTTGGGCGGGCCAGGCAGGTAGATATTGCGCCCTGAGTCCACAGCCATGCCGTGAGGGAAGTGAATCTGGCCTTCCTCTTTCCAGGGCAGATGTTCACCCAGTTTGGACTTGACGTCGCAATTCGTATCCAAAAGCGTGACCCTGGGCCCGAGCCGGAGCCCCACAAAGTTCCTGATCTCAAACTCCTCTGTGAGAAGCCCTGAGAAATTCTCGGCGATGTAGACAAGCTGATCGCCCGTCTGGTCGATTTATTGCAGCGGTGGTCGCTCAGTCTACCTGGGACTCCAAAAGGCGCTTGAACCCGTCGCGGACCTCGTCCGTGATCGCGGCGTCGCGGGAGGGGAGCCTGGAGTAGCCGGTCGGCAGCCCTGCCGCTTCTAGACCAGGCCTGACGAAGACGCCCTCGCCCGCGGTGGCGTCGGAGACCTTCTTGGTCAGATCAGCATACGGGACCATGAACTCGTCGTAGAGCTTCTGGGCCTCCTGGTAGCGCTGAGCCTCCATGAGGTCCCACACCTTCCATGCGTGGTGCGGGTAGTAGTTGGGGACGTGGCTGATGAACGCCCTGCATCCGAGGATGTGCCCGAAGATCGGGATAGGGCCGTTGTCGACGACTGCCACACGAGGCTCGAACTTCTGCACTCCTTCGATGAAACTCTCGATGACCGGTGAGGCCCACTTGACCGCGATGGTGTTGGGCAGGTCTAGTAGTCGCTCGACCACGTCGATTGGCAGGTCGTACTTAGAGCCGCTGTACCAGTGGCTGTACGCTGCGAATCCTACCTTGGTGTGGCGAGCGACCTCCTCGACCCAATCGATCACGTCTTCGCGCCTGCCGTCATAGTAGTAGGCCCCGGACATCTGGACCGCGTCAATGCCTACCTCTTCACAGAACTGGGACAGTTCGATCGTCACGCGTATGTCGGTGCTCTGAACGCTGGCGATGGTGGGAATCTTACCTGCGGCGATCTTCGCCACGGCTCCTATGACCTGCTTGCGCTCCTCGGTATTGAGCGATGTGAAGTCACCGCCTGACCCCGCAGTCAACAAGATCGTATTGCCCTGTCGTGCACCCTGATCCACGAGCCACTGGACGTTGGAGGCCGTAGATTCAAGGTCCAGCGATCCGTCCTTGTGGAATATCGTTGCTAGGGGGACGGTAACCCCTTTGAACCAGTCCTTAGCCTGCTTGGCGGTAAGCATATTCTCTCCTTGATTCTTCATGGCGACGGCGGCAGGGCAGGCCCGATGCCTGCTCTGCCACCGTATTTGCCAGCGTGTCTAGTTGGCGAGGAGCGCTATCTGGCTGCCGCGACCTCTGCTCTTGATGCTACAGGCCAGCCGATGCCTTCTAGGACCTCCCGTAGGCCGTCCATCTCCTCGTCGTTCATCGGCTTGGACGGTGGGCGGGACGAGCCGACTGGCTGGCCCATGAGCGCCATCAGACCTTTCTTGAGCCTGCCTTGGCCTCCGGACCGGGCGGAAATCTTGTCGTAGAACTCCCTTAGCGGGGTGTCCACCGAGTCCATCAAGGCTCTGGCTTCGTGATACTTCTTGTTCTCGATCAGGTCCCACACCTTCAGGTCGTGGGAGGGGTAGGACTCTGCGGTGAGGTTGATGTAGCCGCGTCCGCCGAGCTCGTGACAACGGATAACGTCCCCGCCGTTGTCAATCACGTTCAAGAAGCTCGAGAACTTCGCCATCTCGTCGTAGTCAACGCCCTCAGGATTACTCCACTTTAGAGAGACGATGTTGGAGATCTCCTTGAACTTCATGATTGTGTCGAGTTCGATAAGACCACCAGACATCCAGTGCGTGTGGTACACCATGATGCCGATGTCGATGGCGTTCGAAAGATCGCTGTAGTAGTCGAGCAGGTCATCTTGGCTCGGCAGGTTGAAGATAGGCGGGCAGACCTGCAGCGCGTTGGCGCCCAAGGCCTCGGCGCGCTTGGCGTCCTCGATCGTCCGTTTGGTGTCCTTGTAGTGAAGCCCGCAAACGATCGCGGCCTTGTCGTCGGCGGCCCGGACCACGGTCCTTAGCAGGGATGGCCACTCCTCGTCACTCAGCATTGGGCCCTCACCCATTGCCGCCGCGACCTTGATCACGGCCTTGCCCTTGACCAGACCTTCAGATACCCAGCGCTTGGTCAGCTCGGACATCCGGCCGTAATCGACCTCGTAGTGGTCGTCAAAAGGCGTCGGCACCGTTGCGATCGGTCCTACAATTATCCGTTCTAGCTCCGTCCGGTCCATAGTCTCTTCTCCTTGAGGCGGTCTCGTTGTCCCCAGTAGCGTACTGAAGAACATGTTGAATTAGGGGCCCATTCCTACTCGCCGACAACCAATGATACTTGTGGCGAAGGTTACTGTCTATCGTTCGCCGCAT
>JASLXL010000080.1 GCA_030740335.1 SAR202 cluster bacterium
CGCCAGGGACTCGAATGTAGTGCCACCTATGCCGAAGAAACGACGTTTCGGTTCGGGCGCGACCGTCTCAGCGGGCTGCGCCACGCTAGAATCGGCGGAACCTGAGGCGAGTTTGACCACCGAGCCATCCTTATTCACCTACGAAGTCAAAAAAGGCGTTCGAGGAAGTGTACGCCCGCAGTCGCGCCTCAGTCAATCTAAGGGCGAGGTATGAAGATGCCACTCACACATCGCCAAAGGGGAATGACCTTTGCCTATCAGCTGCGCCAATCTACGATGACGCCTACGATGTCCAGATCGCCCTGGTCGAGGCGGTGATAGATGTCGGGCAGCTCACGCCAGTTGATGCGGTGGGTGAGCATCGGCTCGATGTCCATCCGGCCCGTGGCCAGCATGTCTATTGTGAGGTCCATGCAGTGAGCGCGGTCCCAGCGCTGTCCTTCGTCTTCGTAGCCCATGGCGTTATGGAGGGTGATTCGCTTCGACAGGTATGGATGTCCGACCAGGTTGTAATGGGGCATGTCGGTGTGACGTGCTATGACTACTACCCGACCGTCCTTGCCAACCAGGTCCATGCCGGTCTGGATAGCCTTCCAAGTTGAGGCGGCTTCAATCGCAATATCCGCGCCTTCGGGGAATAGCTCGTCAATTTGTGCCTGAAAATCCGGTGCTGCAGGGCTAACGGCGATGTCCGTACCTAGCTCCCTGGCGATGGCCAAACGAGTTTCGCTCATGTCGATGGCGGCTGTACGGAGTCCGAACGCCTTGCAATAGGCCAGAGATGCAAGTCCAATTACTCCCATCCCAAGGATTGCCACGTTCGAACCTACAGCCGGTTTGCCGGTGCGCACTGCGATATGTCCCACACCCAAAATATTCAACATCGCGGCACATTCGGTAGGGATGGCGTCGGGGAGTTTTAGTAGCGAACTGGGATCGACGGCCGCGTACTCCTTGTGGGGCTCGCTCGAGTAAACACGCTCACCCTCCGAAAAGCCTCCAACGTCCTTGCCGACCTGCACGACCTCAGCGACCATGCAGTAGCCATTCTCGGCGGGTCCGTCTGGAAACAGCATACCTCCGTGGAGATACTTCCCCTCGGGGTCCACGGGGATCCAGCGGTAGACGCGGATCTCGGTGCCAGTGCTAATTGCGGTAACGATCGCACGGATCAGCAGACCGTCGTCCGGGCACTCGGGGATCGGGACATCCTCGAACTTCACCTGCCGGGGTCCCGTAACGATGAGTCGGTTCATTTATGTTCCTCGCTTGGGTATGTTGTTCTCGAATGGGCATACAGCCCCGTGTTTGCTGGATTAGTGTAGCGTTGATTGACGATCGTTGAATACAGAGGCCGATTCGCAGGTTAACCTAACCCCTCTCAAGAAAGAAAAAAGTATCTTTTTATCTGAGGAACACTCTCAGGCTCCCGGCATAGGGGCTGTGCCCCTTTGCACACCCCTTAATCAGTTGGACCGCCGATGTGCGCCTTCCTCTGCCCAACATAGCGTGCGCAGCACCCTAAAGGAGGCGGATGGCGTCCCCTACATTGACGGTACCGCCAGTTACTATAGATGCCAGCATACCGCGCCGTCCCTCCAGCTCACTCTGGAGCCCTGGCCGTATCTCATCCATGCGCGAGCACGGGGACGCGGCCTTTGATATTTCGATGACGACCTCGTCGCCCAGAGCGAGTTGTTGTCCAACTTTCAGGGACGCCACGTCTATGCCAGTCGTGGTCACCTGTTCCTTTATGACACCCGGCTCAAGATCGAGTCTTTGAAGGGTCTCGTTGTCCATTATCAGGACCTGGTACCCCTGGCGCTCCGTGCGTTCGGTGGTGTGGTGATCGCCATCGATGCCCAGGCCAGCCACGAAATTTGCGCTCTGGACTATCTTGGAGGGCTTTCGGTGCTCTCCGCTCAGGTTCAATGACAGTGTAGTGCCTGATGTCGTGGTTACCATGCAAGACCTCCGTGTTGCGGGTCATTTTTGTCCGTCCACTGCAGAGATCACGAAGAGCAGAGAGGCGATTCTGCACACTTTAAGATCCCTGCGGTAGTGTAATCTACACCGCGCTAC